>NZ_JCBDHE010000021.1:0-8771 GCF_059834225.1 Vibrio sp. R10-SG3-ISO3
CTCGCCCCGCTCAAAGAGCAAGCCGACTTGATCATCGACAGCAGCAGCCAATCATTGCATGAGCTGAGCGAAACCGTACGCATGCGCGTGGAAGGCCGTGAACGCAAAGATTTGGTGATGGTGTTTCAGTCATTTGGTTATAAATATGGCCTGCCTTCTGATGCCGACTACGTGTTCGATGTGCGCTTTTTACCTAACCCACATTGGGATCCGTCGCTGCGACCGTTGACTGGCCTTGATACGCCAATCAAATCGTTTTTAGAGCAGCATCAAGAGGTGCTGGAGTTAAAACGACAAATCCAAGGATTTATTGAGCAGTGGTTGCCGCTGCTTGAAAAAAATAATCGCAGCTACCTCACCGTAGCCATAGGTTGCACCGGCGGGAAACATCGCTCGGTCTACCTCACTCAGCAGATTGGCGAGTACTTTGCCCAGCTGGGCCATCAGGTCCAAATTCGTCATACCTCTCTAGAGAAACATCACAAGGAATAGCCGTATGCAGCAAGAGAGCAGAACCGTCCTCATTCAAAATCGACTTGGCCTTCATGCTCGTGCTGCCGTCAAATTGGTCGAGCTTGCTCAATCCTTCGATGCCGTGCTCACCATCCAAAACCCTGAAGGCAAAGAAGCCACCGCAGACAGTGTGATGGGTCTACTGATGCTTGAGTCCGCTCAAGGTGAACACGTGACGATCAGCGCAGAAGGCAGCGATGCCTCACCCGCCTTAGAAGCGGTCTGCTCGCTGATCGAAGACAAGTTCGACGAAGAGGAATAGCGCCGACTTGGCCCTCACTCGCACACGCTACCTTGTAATTCCCCCCTTAGAACGCCACTCGCCTTCCATTCATCACGTGGGTGCACTTTTCTCCTCGGCAAAGTCGTATCATGAGGTTACTTAACGTAAGATTTAAGTTACTATTCAAACCATTGTGAACCATTAGAGTCAGGGGGAATCCATGGCCGAGCAAATTGAATTCGATCAAGCTCACCAAGCCCTGCAAGAAGTATCTGAAGCGCTCGAAAACGGCCGCTTCGTCCATGTCCGTCGCCAATTGCAGGACATGGAACCCGAAGATATCGCTCATCTCCTAGAAGCCTCACCTCGTAAAAGCCGTGAAGTCCTTTGGCAACTCACCGATCCAGAAGATTACGGCGAAATCCTCGACGAGCTCAACGAAGACGTCAAAGACGACTTGGTGTCCAAAATGGCACCAGAAAAGCTCGCCGAAGCCACCGAAGGGATGGACACCGACGATGTCGCTTACGTACTGCGAAGCCTACCGGATGATCTCTCTAGAGAAGTTCTGTCCCAAATGGATTCGACAGAGCGTCTGCGCATTGAAACCGCGCTCTCTTACCCAGAGGACTCAGCCGGCGGTTTAATGAATACCGACGTCATCACCATTCGTGGTGATGTCGATGTGGATGTCGTGCTGCGTTATCTGCGCATGAAAGGCGAGCTTCCAGAAGCGACGGATGCCTTGTATGTCATTGATGAAGAGAACCACCTTATTGGTGAACTGCCCATTACCACGCTCATTACGACTCAGCCCGACATCAAAGTCGCGGAAGTAATGGAAGATGCGGATGAGGCCATCGAAGTGACCATGAGCGACTCCGACGTCGCCAGCTTGTTTGAACGCCGTAATTGGGTCTCAGCGCCGGTTATCGATGAGAACAAACATCTGGTTGGGCGTATTACCATCGATGATGTGGTCGATGTCATCCGAGAAGATGCCGAGCACTCCATGATGAGTATGGCCGGTATGGACGACGACGAAGATACCTTTGCGCCCGTGGTCAAATCAGCCCGAAAACGCAGCATTTGGCTTGGGGCCAATGTGTTAGCGGCGCTTGCAGCGGCCTCAGTCTCGAACATGTTTGAAGCCACACTCGAGCAGATGGCCGCTATTGCCGTCTTGATGACCATAGTGCCTTCGATGGGCGGCGTAGCAGGCAACCAAACGGTCGCGCTCGTCATCCGAGGCTTGGCATTGGGCCATATCGGTGATGCCAACAAACGTGAACTATTAATGAAAGAAGCCGCCATCGGTATGCTTAACGGCATTTTGTGGGCATTGATCATCGGCGGGATCGTGATTGCTTGGAAAGGCGACTGGATGCTTGGAGGCATCATCTCTGCCGCCATGCTCACCAACTTGTTTGTTGCTGGTGTGGCTGGTGTGATGATTCCAGTCCTGCTGAAAAAAATGAACATCGACCCTGCATTGGCAGGCGGCATGGCGCTCACTACTGTCACCGACGTCATCGGTCTGTCGGTCTTTTTAGGCTTAGCGACGCTGTTTGTTTAACTCAGCCGCCAACAGATATTCAACAGATATTTCAAAAAGACAAAGCGCGACCCAAGGGCCGCGCTTTTTGTTTGTGACACTCAGCGCAAGTGCTAAGAGAGCAGGTTACCCATTGATGTTGGGACCAAGCCACTTCTCCGCTTCCAACATGTCCCAACCTTTGCGCTGTGCATAGCTCTCCACCTGATCTTGCTGGATTTGAGCAACGGCAAAGTAGCGCGAGTCAGGGTGAGAGAAGTACCAACCCGAGACAGAAGCGCCAGGGAACATCGCATAGCTCGACGTCAGCGTCATGCCTATGGTGTTTTCAACGTCCATGAGTTCCCAAATTGCGCCCTTCTCTGTGTGCTCAGGACACGCAGGATAGCCCGGTGCAGGACGAATGCCTTGGTATTTCTCGCGAATCAACTCCTCGTTGGATAAGTTCTCATCGGCCGCGTAGCCCCAGATCTCTTTGCGCACCCGCTCATGCAAGTACTCGGCGAACGCTTCGGCCAAACGGTCTGCCACCGCCTGAATCATAATGGCATTGTAATCATCCCCTTGCGCTTTGTATTCATCGGCCAACTCACGCTCATTGATGCCACCTGTCACCGCAAACGCGCCAATCCAATCCGCTTTACCGGATGATTTCGGTGCGATGTAATCCGACAAACAGTAGTTGTAACCTTTAGGTTTTTCCGTCTGTTGACGTAAGTTGTGCAACACTTTAGCCACCTCGGTACGCGACTCATCGGTGTACACTTCAATGTCATCGCCAACGCTGGCCGCTGGGAACAAAGCACACATGCCCCGGGCTTGCATCAAGCCCTCTTTTTCAACGCGATCCAACAGAGCGTTGGCATCTTCGAACAAGCGTTTCGCCTCTTCACCGACCTCTTCATGGTCAAAGATTGCTGGGTATTTACCGACCAAGGACCACGTCATAAAGAATGGCGTCCAATCGATGTATTGGCGCAGCGTTGCAATATCAAAATCATCAAACACATGCACACCGGGTTTCAAAGGGACCGGCGGCGTGTAGCTTTGCCAATCAATTGCCACTTTATTGCTTTGCGCCTGCTCTAAGCTTACCGGCTTAGTGCGGGGTTTCTTACGGTTATGTTGATCGCGCACCACGTCGTAGTCCGCTTGCAGCTTTTCAACAAACGCTGGCTTTAACGTCTCAGACAACAGTGAGGAACAGACCCCGACCGCTCGTGAGGCATTATTCACATACACCACAGGTTGTGAGTAATTTTGCTCAATTTTCACTGCGGTATGCGCTTTCGATGTGGTCGCGCCACCAATCAAGAGTGGCAAATCGAAGTTGAGGCGCTCCATTTCTTTGGCGACATGCACCATTTCGTCCAACGATGGGGTGATCAGGCCAGACAAACCAATGATGTCTACCTTCTCTTCTTTTGCGACTTTTAGGATTTGCTCGCACGGCACCATCACACCTAAGTCGATAATTTCGTAGTTATTACACTGCAGCACCACACCAACGATGTTTTTACCTATGTCGTGAACATCGCCTTTTACGGTCGCCAGCAGAATCTTACCGTTGGTCGAGCCGGCTTGTTTCTCTGCATTAATGTACGGCTCTAGGTGAGCCACGGCTTGCTTCATCACACGCGCGGATTTCACCACTTGAGGAAGGAACATTTTCCCTTCACCAAACAGGTCTCCAACCACGTTCATGCCATCCATCAGTGGCCCTTCGATGACCTCAAGAGGCTTGCTCGCATTGATTCGCGCCTCTTCTGTATCGTCAACAATAAACTCGGTGATGCCTTTCACTAGCGCATGTTCCAAACGCTTTTCAACAGGCCATGTGCGCCATTCCAGTGCTGAGGCATCCTCTTCTTTGCCGACCCCTTTTTCGGCGTATTCGCCGGCAATATCCAATAAGCGCTCGGTGGCATCAGAGCGGCGGTTAAGCACCACATCCTCTACCGCTTCACGCAGCTTGTCTGGAACGTTGTCATAAATTTCTAACTGACCGGCGTTGACGATGCCCATGTCCATGCCGTTCTTGAAACAATGGTAGAGGAACACCGCATGAATTGCTTCGCGTACATAGTTATTACCGCGAAACGAGAACGACACGTTGGATACGCCACCTGAAATCATCGCATACGGCAGATCGCGTTTGATGTCTGCTACGGCTTCAATGAAATCGACGGCGTAGTTGTTGTGCTCTTCAATACCGGTGGCCACCGCGAAGATGTTCGGGTCAAAAATGATGTCTTCCGGTGGGAAGCCCACTTCGTCAACCAAAATACGATACGCGTTAGTACAGATCTGAAGTTTACGCTCACGCGTCTCCGCCTGACCCACTTCATCAAATGCCATCACAATCACAGCGGCGCCGTAGCGTCGGATCAGCTTGGCCTGCTCAATGAATTTCTCTTTGCCTTCTTTGAGCGAGATCGAGTTAACGATGCCTTTGCCTTGGATGCATTTCAGACCCGCTTCAATCACCTCCCACTTCGACGAGTCGACCATAATCGGCACACGGGAGATTTCAGGCTCAGAGGCGCACAAGTTAAGGAAGCGCACCATGCAGGCCTGCGCATCAAGCATGCCTTCGTCCATATTGATATCGATGATTTGTGCACCGTTTTCCACTTGCTGACGTGCCACTTCCAGCGCTTCATCATACTGCTCTTCTTTAATAAGACGCTTGAATCGTGCCGAGCCCGTGACGTTAGTTCGCTCGCCGACGTTAATAAATAGCGTCTCTTTCTCAATAGTGAGCGGCTCTAACCCTGACAAACGGCACGCGACGGGGAGCTCTGGCAGCGCGCGCGGTGTTACACCATCGACCACACGAGCCATTTCACGAATATGCTCTGGTGTGGTACCACAACAGCCACCAATTAAGTTAAGAAAGCCGCTTTTCGCCCACTCCTCAACATGTTGCGCCATCTCTTGTGGCGACAAGTCATACTCACCAAACGCATTCGGCAAACCGGCGTTTGGGTGCGCCGAGACAAAAGACTCCGCAATACGCGAGAGTTCATCGACGTATGGACGCAGTTCATCAGGGCCAAGTGCACAGTTCAAGCCAAACGATAACGGTCTAACGTGACGCAGTGAGTTGTAAAAAGCTTCGGTAGTCTGGCCAGAGAGCGTACGTCCAGAGGCATCGGTAATCGTCCCTGAAATCATCACAGGCAGGGTAATGCCGAGCTCTTCAAATACGCTATCAACGGCAAACGCACACGCTTTGGCGTTGAGGGTGTCAAAGATGGTTTCGATAAGAATCAGATCGCTGCCGCCTTTGATTAGGGCGTGAGTCGACTCAGAGTACGCCTCGACCAACTGATCAAAGCTGACGTTGCGATAACCTGGGTCGTTCACATCAGGAGAGATGGAACAGGTGCGGTTGGTTGGGCCCAATACGCCCGCGACATAGCGAGGTTTGTCCGGCGTTTTTGCCGTCCATTCATCGGCCGCCTCACGTGCAAGTTGGGCCGCTGCGAAGTTAATCTCTTCGCTTAAACTCTGCATGTCGTAGTCGGCCATCGCAATCGTGGTGGCATTAAAGGTATTGGTTTCGAGAATATCCGCACCGGCTTCTAAATAGGCGCTGTGGATCTCTTTAATCAATGTAGGCTGAGTCAACACCAACAGATCGTTGTTCCCTTTTAAATCACAATGCCAATCGGCGAAACGCGTACCACGATAGTCTTGCTCTTCAAGCTTGTAACCTTGGATCATGGTGCCCATGCCACCATCGATCAAAAGTATCCGTTGTTGCAATTGCGCTTCGATTTGCTGCCTTACATTACTTCCCACAGTACTGCCTCATTCCTTTCGTTATTTCCCCATCCTATCACAGATCAAAAAGGAGTCTAGACGTCTAAACGGTAAAAATACGTCTCACACCACGAGTAAAAATCATTTGCTATTTGAACAAGTCAGTAACAAAATTCTTGTTCATAATTTGTTACATACTGGAACGCTCATGTCAGTCTACTACACACTCTGCTTTTTATCGGCTGCTGCAATGCTGATTGCCTTTGTAAACAGCAAGATAGGTAAAATGCAGACCACCATCGCCATCACTGCGGGCTCTATGGTGCTGTCGTTACTCATTTTGGTTGCAGGCCAAAATGATTGGTTCCAACTGACAGACATTGCGTCAAAGACGGTCGCCAGCATCAACTTCGAAGATTTTTTGTTGAAGGGGATTCTCGGCTTTCTCCTCTTCGCTGGCGGATTGGGTATCAAACTGCCCAACCTTAAAGATCAAAAATGGGAGATCACTGTCTTAGCCTTGGGCGCCACGCTGTTTTCGACGTTCTTCATCGGATTTGGTCTTTATGCTTTTTGCCAATGGCTGCACATTCCGTTTGATCTGGTGTACTGCTTACTCTTCGGGGCACTGATCTCTCCGACGGACCCGATTGCCGTGTTAGCGATTGTCAAAAAGCTCGATGCCCCCAAACGTATCTCGACCCAAATTGAGGGAGAGTCCCTTTTTAATGACGGCTTTGGCTTGGTCATTTTCGTCACTCTTTACACCATCGCTTTCGGTCACGACACGCCAACACTAGGCAGCGTCACCTTGCTGTTCGCACAAGAAGCGATAGGTGGCATTGTGTATGGCTTTGCCCTAGGGCTGTTGTTCCACTACCTGATCAGCGCGACCGACGATCACTCTATGGAGCTGCTGCTGACCATCGGCATTCCCACTGCAGGTTATGCCTTTGCCGAGATTTTGCATGTGTCGGGCCCGTTAGCAATGGTGGTATCTGGAATCATGATCGGTAACTGGACGCGCTTTATCGGCTTTTCAAAAGAGAGTGAAGATCACCTCGACCATTTCTGGGAGCTGATCGATGAATTCCTTAACGGGGTCTTGTTCCTTTTGATCGGTATGTCGATGTTGCTGTTTGAATTCCATCAAGAAGACTGGATCATGATGGCGGTTGCCGTTCCTTTGGTCTTGCTTTCGCGTTATCTGAGCGTGTTTTTCTCTTACGTAGGGTTTAAGCGCTATCGCACCTACAACCCTTGGTCCATTAAAATCCTTACCTGGGGCGGCCTAAGAGGTGGATTAGCGCTGGCCATGGCACTCTCCATTCCCTCTGGCATTTGGGTCATTCAAGATAAGCTCATTGACGTTAAAGAGATCATCTTGGTTATGACTTACTCTGTGGTGGTATTTTCCATCTTAGTGCAAGGCTCTACCATTACCCCAATGATAGAGAAAGCCAAACGGGCAGAACAGCAAGCCTAATCGATGCAGCATAGTGCATAAGTGCCAGTGAAATACGCTGGCATTTTTCTACCTGTATCGGATAAATGACATCCGATTGCAGCTATCGTCAAGCAAAATGTCTACTATGACTCTTCGATAGGCGCCCCCATCTTTGGCTACATTATGGAAATCCTCTCTTTAGACATTCGCACACTTAACTTCACGGTTATCGTCTTCTCCTTTATTTATTCTTCAGGCTTGTTCTTTTATCAAACCTCGCAGAAACAAGTTCTTGGACTAAACCGACTGGCCGCTGGCATCTTTATGATTGGCTTAGGGCCGATGTTTTTAGGTTTTCGAGGAACCGCGCCAGAGTGGCTGACCATAGTGCTCGCCAATACCCTCATCATGCTGGGTTTTCTTTTTACCGTGAAAGGCATCTGCGCGATTCGCGCCTATCACAGTAAAGGAGTGCGATGGCTAGAGGGGGCATTGCTGCTAGCAGGTCTACTGTTTGTTTTCTTTACCTATGTAACGCCATCCATCAATGCCCGTATTCTTATCTTAAGCGCCTACCTCAGCGCCTCCTGTTTTTTCGCGGCTTGGGCACTGCTTAAGGGCGAGAAGGACGATGCCAAGTTTCCACTTCTCATGATGGTGATCCCATTTGTCAGCTATGGCAGTTTTATGGTATTTCGCATCATCTATACCGCGCTCGGACCTACGATTAGCAGTTATATGAGTTCTGGACTGATTCATGCCCTGACCTACCTATTCTGCATCATATTAATGGTTGCCATTAGCCTGAGCATGTTATGGCTCATCAATGCGAGATTGCTCGACTCCATCCATCAGTTGTCACAAAAGGATCCATTGACAGGACTCTATAACCGACGAGCGATGGACTCGTTACTGCCTTCTCTAGTTTGTCAATCGAAAGAGGAACATCTGCCCCTTAGCGTGATAATGACCGATATCGATAACTTCAAACAGATTAACGATGAGCTAGGGCATCTGGTGGGAGACAAAACCATTGAGAAAGTCGCCAAGCTTATGCAGCACTCTCTACCAGACTCGGTTTTGGCAATACGTTTTGGCGGTGATGAGTTTATGCTACTGTTACCCAAGCACACAGCGGAAGAAGCGATTCAACAAGCAGAACTATTGAGGCAAAAGGTGTCGCTGAACCCTATCGTCAGTAGTGTTCATCTTGATTGCACCATGAGCTTTGGCGTCGCAGAACTCAAACGCAGTGACTCGGTGGA
>NZ_JCBDHE010000022.1:0-3218 GCF_059834225.1 Vibrio sp. R10-SG3-ISO3
GATATTCGCGATGGGAATGACCCTATCATCACTCAAATCGAGACGGCGCAAGTCTCAGAATCTGGGTTAACGGGCGGCACCGAAGACGGCCAAGCTGCCGTGCAAGACAGTGGCACTATCACTATCGATGTCGGCAGTGATGACATTGCCGCGCTGAAACTCGATATTAGCGCGCTTTACCGAGCAATCGACATTGAAAGCGCAAGGGCAAACCGTGCGCTTGATAGAAGACTCTGATGTGCCCGGTCAATACCTGGGAGTGATTACCGTTGACGGGCAAGATGTGCCTGTTTTTGAGGTCGCGCTCGATCAAGCCAGCCTTAAAGATTACACCTTTACCTTGCTCAGACCGCTCGATCACAGCGGTGATAATGATGAGAGCTTGGTGATTAATTTGCCGGTGGTCGCGGTGGACAGCGATGGTGATGAATCAGCATCGGTGAATCTCGCTATCACCGTGAATGACGACATTCAGACGGTGGTAGATGGCGAGATAAAGGTCACCGAGCCTGATACGCAGTACGATAACGAATCACAGCCTATTACGCTCATCAGTGCGTCGGGCGCGGAGCAAGGCGTGGTAACGCAATTCACCTTTGATGGTGGCGACCCGATTCCGTTAGTCGACGGTCAAAGTGAATACTTGGTCACCGACGGTAAAGTGATCGTCTCTGCCGATGGCACACTCTCGTTTGCGCCAGACAGAAACATCGATCATCACTCAGTCAGTGACGTGGTGAGCCACACCTTAGTGGCGACCATTGAAGATGGCGATGGTGACGTGTTGACCAGTACGGTCACTATCGATATTACCGATGGTAATGACCCCGTCATCACTCAAATCGAGACGGCGCAAGTCTCAGAATCTGGTTTAACGGGCGGCACCGAAGACGGCCAAGCTGCTGTGCAAGACAGTGGCACCATCACTATCGATGTCGGCAGTGATGACATTGCCGCGCTGACACTCGATATCACGCGCTTTACCGAGCAATCGACATTGAAAGCGCAAGGGCAAACCGTGCGCTTGATAGAAGACTCTGATGTGCCCGGTCAATACCTGGGAGTGATTACCGTTGACGGGCAAGATGTGCCTGTTTTTGAGGTCGCGCTCGATCAAGCCAGCCTTAAAGATTACACCTTTACCTTGCTCAGACCGCTCGATCACAGCGGTGATAATGATGAGAGCTTGGTGATTAATTTGCCGGTGGTCGCGGTGGACAGCGATGGTGATGAATCAGCATCGGTGAATCTCGCGATCACCGTGAATGACGACATTCAGACGGTGGTTGATGGCGAGATAAAGGTCACCGAGCCTGATACGCAGTACGATAACGAATCACAGCCTATTACGCTCATCAGTGCGTCGGGCGCCGAGCAAGGCGTGGTAACGCAATTCACCTTTGATGGCGGCGACCCGATTCCGTTAGTCGACGGTCAAAGTGAATACTTGCCGTCACCGACGGCAAAGTGATCGTCTCTGCCGATGGCACACTCTCGTTTGCGCCAGACAGAAACATCGATCATCACTCAGCCAGTGACGTGGTGAGCCACACCTTAGTGGCGACCATTGAAGATGGCGATGGTGACGTGTTGACCAGCACGGTCACTATCGATATTCGCGATGGGAATGACCCTATCATCACTCAAATCGAGACGGCGCAAGTCTCAGAATCTGGGTTAACGGGCGGCACCGAAGACGGCCAAGCTGCCGTGCAAGACAGTGGCACTATCACTATCGATGTCGGCAGTGATGACATTGCCGCGCTGAAACTCGATTTAGCGCGCTTTACCGAGCAATCGACATTGAAAGCGCAAGGGCAAACCGTGCGCTTGATAGAAGACTCTGATGTGCCCGGTCAATACCTGGGAGTGATTACCGTTGACGGGCAAGATGTGCCTGTTTTTGAGGTCGCGCTCGATCAAGCCAGCCTTAAAGATTACACCTTTACCTTGCTCAGACCGCTCGATCACAGCGGTGATAATGATGAGAGCTTGGTGATTAATTTGCCGGTGGTCGCGGTGGACAGCGATGGTGATGAATCAGCATCGGTGAATCTCGCTATCACCGTGAATGACGACATTCAGACGGTGGTAGATGGCGAGATAAAGGTCACCGAGCCTGATACGCAGTACGATAACGAATCACAGCCTATTACGCTCATCAGTGCGTCGGGCGCGGAGCAAGGCGTGGTAACGCAATTCACCTTTGATGGTGGCGACCCGATTCCGTTAGTCGACGGTCAAAGTGAATACTTGGTCACCGACGGTAAAGTGATCGTCTCTGCCGATGGCACACTCTCGTTTGCGCCAGACAGAAACATCGATCATCACTCAGTCAGTGACGTGGTGAGCCACACCTTAGTGGCGACCATTGAAGATGGCGATGGTGACGTGTTGACCAGTACGGTCACTATCGATATTACCGATGGTAATGACCCCGTCATCACTCAAATCGAGACGGCGCAAGTCTCAGAATCTGGTTTAACGGGCGGCACCGAAGACGGCCAAGCTGCTGTGCAAGACAGTGGCACCATCACTATCGATGTCGGCAGTGATGACATTGCCGCGCTGACACTCGATATCACGCGCTTTACCGAGCAATCGACATTGAAAGCGCAAGGGCAAACCGTGCGCTTGATAGAAGACTCTGATGTGCCCGGTCAATACCTGGGAGTGATTACCGTTGACGGGCAAGATGTGCCTGTTTTTGAGGTCGCGCTCGATCAAGCCAGCCTTAAAGATTACACCTTTACCTTGCTCAGACCGCTCGATCACAGCGGTGATAATGATGAGAGCTTGGTGATTAATTTGCCGGTGGTCGCGGTGGACAGCGATGGTGATGAATCAGCATCGGTGAATCTCGCTATCACCGTGAATGACGACATTCAGACGGTGGTAGATGGCGAGATAAAGGTCACCGAGCCTGATACGCAGTACGATAACGAATCACAGCCTATTACGCTCATCAGTGCGTCGGGCGCGGAGCAAGGCGTGGTAACGCAATTCACCTTTGATGGTGGCGACCCGATTCCGTTAGTCGACGGTCAAAGTGAATACTTGGTCACCGACGGTAAAGTGATCGTCTCTGCCGATGGCACACTCTCGTTTGCGCCAGACAGAAACATCGATCATCACTCAGCCAGTGACGTGGTGAGCCACACCTTAGTGGCGACCATTGAAGATGGCGATGGTGACGTGTTGACCAGCACGGTCACTAT
>NZ_JCBDHE010000023.1:0-67264 GCF_059834225.1 Vibrio sp. R10-SG3-ISO3
GCGACGCTACGTGAAGGAAGGCTGCATATACAGTTAACTTACAAACGTGCTTTTGAGCGGTTAGTACCCCATCAATTGCAACGCTCAAGTGAGCGCTATCTGATTCGCCAGATCTACTGTTGCCTGGTTGGTTGTACCAATGACGGTATGCTCACTCCTCAACTGGCTCATCATTGGCACTATGATGAAGACGCGTTGACATGGACGTTTTATTTACGTCCTGGGCTAACGTTTCACAATGGTGCGCCAATCGACGCAAACAGTGTCGTGGCACTGTTTGAGCGATTGCGTGAGCTTGGTCATTACCGCAGTGAATTGTCCCATTTAAAATCCGTGCACTCGCCCGGGCACAATAAAGTGATGTTCGAACTCTCTCTTCCCGACCAAGGATTTGGTGGCTTACTCTCTGGCGTGAAGTATTCCATTCAACCGCCGAGCCAAGTCCACGACACGAAACAATCACAAGTTATCGGGTCGGGCCCCTTCGAAGTAAGCGAACATTCCAGTGCCAAACTGAACCTGCAAGCGTTCGAGCGCTTCTATGCCTGCCGAGCGCTTACCGACCAAGTGACCATCTGGCAAATTGAAGAGCCCACTGCCCACAAAAAACAAATCGAGACAAACCAACCGGGTGCGCAATATCCCTGTCATCACTATCTCTCACATGCGGTGAGTCATGAACCGCACACCGACATCAAGCGCTCTCGGGTTGAAGATGGCTGTATGTTTGTCCTATTTAATCAAACGGCGTGCAATACGCTCAACGATGCTCAACGCCGTTTTCTTTCGACCTTTATCACCCCTCTGCGAGTGCTCAAGCAGTTACAAGAGAGCGGACGTGCGTTCGGTTGTGAGGTCGCGCAAAACTTACTGCCGATGTGGCATAAAGTGATTCGACCCACGATGCCTCGTGTACCGCTGCCCAATCACATCAGCATTGCCGTTTACGACTACACCGCGCTGCAAAGCTGCGCACTCGCTATTCAGTCGTTACTCGAAACCCTTGGCGTTGAAGTCACGGTTCACTCCTATTCTTATCGTGAGCTGACTGCGCTCGCTGAAAGTGGTCAGTTACAAGCGTCTCTGATCGTCACCAATATCAACCTCGATGACAATCGCCACGCCTCAGCGTTCAACAGCCTCTACCACAACCCAATTGTCCAAGCTTGCATTGGCGAAGACTCCAAACGCTGGCTGCTGCGCACGCTAGATGATCTACGCAGCACGACACCACTGGCGAACTACTTAGAGGCGCTAGAGCCCATCGCCTCCGCGCTCATCAATCAGTTTTGGCTGTCGCCACTGTTCCATCATCGGCAAACACTCAGATTTGAGGGTGTGCTCAAAGACGTCGAGCTCACCAACTGGGGCTGGCCAGACATTAAAAACGTTTGGTCCACGGACTAATTCATTTGAACTCAAACCAAAACAAGACATTCATCACACTAGCTTTATGCAAATTTAATGGGCAACATGCATACAAATGCGATTTCTCTCACGTTAACGAGCGAAAAATTACTAACGACAAGCACACTGCGTGCCACTTTTATTTGAACTCTAACCATTAATTCACTATTCTATTGATGGATTCATTTAGAAGGGAATTATAATGAAACTCAAATCCGCGACTCTAATTGCGCTTTCCGCCGCCACATTTCACACACAGGCAAGTGAATGTGGCTCTGTTACCATCGCTGATATGAACTGGAACTCAGCCAGTTTGATGGCCAACATCGACAAATTTATTTTAGAACATGGTTACGGCTGCGATGCCGAACTTATCCCAGGGGACACCATGCCTACTGGCACCTCAATGATTGAAAAAGGTCAACCTGATGTGGCTCCAGAGCTTTGGAGTAACGCGCTAAAAGATGCGCTAGACAAAGGGGTTGAGGAAAAACGTCTGCGCTACGCAGGTAAATCCCTCGTTGATGGCGGTGAAGAAGGTTTTTGGGTACCTGCGTACTTGGTGGAACAGCATCCAGAACTTGCAACAATCGAAGGGGTGAAAAAACACGCGAAGCTGTTTGAGCACCCTGAAGATGACGAATTAGGCGCTTTTTACAGCTGTCCTGCGGGCTGGAACTGTCAAATCAGCGCTGGGAACCTATTCCGCGCACTGAAATTAGAAGAAGCGGGATTTGCCATCATTGATCCAGGCTCAAGTGCCGGTCTATCTGGCTCTATCGCCAAAGCCTATGAGCGTGAACAAGGTTGGTTCGGTTACTACTGGGCCCCGACGGCCGTTTTGGGTAAATACAACATGGTCAAAGTCGATTTTGGTAGTGGTGTTGACTTAGATGAGTTCGTCAACTGTACTTCGCAACCGGAATGTGCGGAGCCTAAAGCGACGATGTACCCACCTTCACCCGTCCACACCATCACGACAGAAGAGTTCGCTACTCGCTCACCTGAAGCGTATGACTACTTCACAAAGCGTGGCTTTACTAACGCTGACATGAACCAGTTGCTCGCTTGGATGGAAGACAACCAAGCAGACAGTGAGGAAGCTATGTTCCACTTCTTAGAGTCCTACCCACAGATCTGGCAAGCTTGGGTACCTGCAGACGTTGCGGACAAAGTGACCAAAGCACTCTAACCCCCCTCCTCCCTTAACTCTGTTATAAGTTGTACTCCTTCACGCGCGACGCGTGAAGGAGAATAAAAGGAATAAACACGATGTCTAGTGATAGTTGGTTTAGCAGCTTTCCAGAAATGGAACGCTCAGATTTGCGAGCGATTCGCAAAACACTCGATGGTGCCTACCGCGAGTTTTCTCGCGAATACGGTGAAATGATCGAGTCTTTCTTTGACCCACTGCTCTCATTTTTAATTTGGTTTGAAAAACTGCTCCTCTCCACGCCTTGGGTTATTGTTCTTGCGGTCTGTACCGCGCTTGTTTATCTGGCCAGTCGCTCTTGGAAATTGGGTGTCGGGTGTTTTATCTCACTGATTTTCATTGGCTATTTTGGTATGTGGGAAGATACTATGCGAACGCTGAGTATCATCACTGTCTGCACCATGCTATCTATTGTGCTTGGTATCCCTATTGGTATTGCGATGGCGCGTTCAAATCGAGTCCAATCGATCGTCACGCCGATGTTGGACATCATGCAAACCATGCCCGCGTTTGTGTATCTCATTCCGGTCGTAATGCTACTCGGCATCGGTAAAATACCGGGGCTCATTGCCGTGGTGATTTATGCGATCCCTCCGGTTATTCGCCTAACCAACCTCGGTATCCGCTTGGTCGACAAAGAGGTGCTCGAAGCCGCGACGGCCTTTGGCGCTAGCGCCAAACAACGCCTGTTTGGCGTGCAACTCCCACTGGCGATGCCCACCATCATGGCAGGCATCAACCAAACCATCATGATGGCGCTATCGATGGTGGTGATTGCCTCTATGATTGGTGTAAAAGGCCTAGGGCAACCCGTGCTTAAATCCATCACCAACCAATACTTTACGTTAGGCCTACTTAACGGATTTGCCATCGTCGTGCTGGCTATTTTGTTTGACCGAGCCTCACAAGCGTATGCAAAGCGCACCCAAGCTCATCTAGGAGATCTGAAACATGACTAAACCACTTATCGAGATCAGTGGCTTGTACAAGGTCTTCGGTGCCAAGCCACACTCTGTCATGGAGCGTGTTAAGCAGGGTCAAAGCAAAGACGATGTACTCGCCGAAACTGGCCACACTGTCGGGCTTAAAGAGATCAATCTCCAAATTAATAAAGGGGAGATTTTTGTCATCATGGGCCTGTCAGGCTCTGGAAAATCCACCTTGATTCGACACTTTAATCGACTCATCGACCCTACCGAAGGCCAGATTTTGGTCGAAGGGACGGATGTGATGAAGCTCAGTCAAAGTGAGCTTGAAGAGTTCCGCCGCCACAAAATGTCGATGGTATTTCAGCGCTTTGGCCTGCTGCCTCATCGTACGGTTGTCGACAATGTCGCGTACGGGTTAGAAATTCAGGGCATCGCAAAACCAGAGCGCTTAAAAAAAGCCAATGAGTGGCTCGATACCGTCGGGCTGTCAGGCTATCAAAACCAGTACCCTTCTCAGCTTTCTGGGGGACAGCAGCAACGTGTCGGTTTAGCACGTGCCCTGTGTACGGATGCCGAAATCCTGCTTATGGATGAAGCGTTCTCGGCGCTCGACCCTCTCATCCGCAGTGAAATGCAAGATCAGCTTATCGAGCTGCAAGAAAAGCTGCACAAAACCATCGTGTTTATTACTCACGATCTGGATGAAGCTCTGAGATTGGGTGACAGAATTGCCATCCTCAAAGATGGCGAGTTAGTTCAGCAAGGCACACCGGACGATATCCTCTTGAACCCTGCTGATGATTACGTTGAGGCGTTTGTCAAAGACGTCAATCGTGCTCGCGCGCTCACGGTGGAAACCGTGATGAACCCACCCGCGTATCGCATTACCGCCACCACAATTCAAGACGCCATCAAACAGATGAAAGGCTTCAAACAGGATTACGCCTATCATGTCACTGAAGAGGGGTATCAGGGCGTGTTGACCAAAGAGGGTCTGATGGATGCCGCCAAAGAACATGGCGAAGATGCAATCAATCAGGAAATCTATGAAGAAGTGCCGACGGTCTCTGCCGATTCTGCCATCGAAGAGGTGTTGGTCGACACCATGTCGTACGACTACTCTCTACCCGTCGTTGATGACGAAGGGAATCTGCAAGGCGAGTTAGAGCGCAGCGCAGTAGCGGAGATATTTGCCGACACGGGCGAGGACGCCTCTCAGGATGACAAGGATAAACCCGCCAACACTCCCTCCTAGGTGATAGTAAACACCACTCGCCCTCAATCACGATTCAGCACTTAAGTGATACGAGCAGACAGAAAAACGCCTATACGATCTGTATAGGCGTGACTTTTCTGAATAGACAGGCTTTTGGCCTTAGATTTGCTTTTATAAAATCTGATGTGTCTGTTTGGCGTATTTTTGTAGCAACGCGTTATTTCTGTCTTCTGGGTTAGCCGGTTGCCAAAGTCCTTGACTGATACCTCGAACAATGACGTGAATGACCGCCGCATCTATCGCAGACATCACAGCGACGTTCACTGGCTCGTTGTTCGTGTACCCCGCTTCGACTTCAAGTAAATCTTGGTAGTCAATAAAACGAAACGCCCCTGCCGTCAGTTCATGGGAAAATATCGTCTTGCTCGTGGTGACACTAAGCAGAATCTGCCCCGTACGAACATTCACCGCACGCAAGTTCACTGTGACTTGGTCTGTTCGGTATGTCCCCGATGAGCCAATACCAAGATAGCGTGCTCCCGCACCGCCGGTTTTAATGTTTGAGTCATAGGCGACAATACCGCCCTCAATCACGACGTTAGCAGAGCTCAGTGCACTCAAATCATCACCGTGGTTTTCTGCACCTGAGCCCTTATTTTGTGCTGCTCGAATGATCTTTCTCTCGGTCAACAAGTTTTGTAGACCTTCACGCTCAAGCGGCACAAACCATTTGGAGTCAAGCAAAGACGCAGTCAACAGCGCCGTACCACCTTGGGGGACCGCGGTCGAGAAGTTACTGTTAGGTTGAGGCTTATATTGACCGGTTTGATCGCGGAAGTCGTAGACAGAAACCAAAATCTTACCTCGAGGTTCAGGTAGGTTGACCAAGTCTTGGTAAGTTGCCCCGCGTGGCATCAAAGTGGGTGCTTCGTCAGTATCAGGCATATCCATAGAAATGGCACAACCGGATAATAAGCCACAGAGTAAAGTGAGAGTGATCAGGCGCATGGGCAGTCTCCGTTCTAATTATTATCCGGGTTTAAGCCCGCAACTTTTATCTCGGTGGATTCACCGGAGATTTTATCCACAATTTGCACCGACAATGTGCCACCGTTGTCGACAATATTGAGATAAAAGTCGTCCGTCTCTAACTGACCCGTATTCCCATTCCCTACGTCTGATAACAGTTGGCTAATCAAGCGTGATTCTAAGCTATTCGCTAGTCGATCGAGCGCCGATTCCTCTTCAAAATCTAGCCCGTTGTCTGGACCTTCATAACCATTGATCGCATTCGCCACACCAAACAAATGTGAACTGTTGAGCGGGTTACCACCAAAGCTAGGATTCACTGGCGTATACACCAGTTCCGTTGCGTAAAGACTGCCAGTAAAGAGGCAGGCTAACGTTACACACTGCCGAAACATCATCTTTATTTTCATCATTATTCCCTTCAGAACTCATCACGTTCGAGATCAAAAGTATCTTGATACTCACGCTGAGCTTTCCATCTCAATAAATAGTTAGTGACTGCACTAAGTGCATCTTTGGCTTTGTCCTGTGCTGTTTTTCTTCCCGGGGACAACGCCGTACGATAAATAACTTTGTCTCGATGAAGAACGCTGATAATACTGCCAGACAACGCAGTAGGGCGCTCCTTGACTACTAAGTTTTCTTGTAATGAACCATGGCGATCATTCATGTACTGAGTGAAGAAAAAATAAAAATCATCTCCTAGCCGCGTCATTGTTCTATCCACGATCAGCCCTTCAACCTCATCATAAAATTTGTTGCTTTCTATATGTTGACTGCCACTCGAATTCTTCACATCTTCTATCTCTTCTGCAAAGCCCAAGTGGTTAACTAAGCAAAGAAAAAAACCAATACACATAGACGTAAAGGTGTTTATTCGATTCATTCTAATTGTCCACTTTTGCATGAGAAGTATGATCATGTTTAAAACTTATATGATCTTTAAAAAAGATAAAAGGATACTATTCAAACAATCTTAGCCATCTCAATATTGAGACTAAACCAGCCATCTATGTAGAAGACAATCGCCAGCCCTCTAACTCATAGCCTATTGGGCATCAATTAAATTTATTAAATATCAATGGTTTAAATAGAAAATAAACGAAACAACTAATTATAAAACAAGTTTAATTAAACTTTAGATTGCCCATTACAAGAAACCGTCTCATTAAAAAGAAAATTGATCTGATTAATTTTCAATTTTAAGTTCATTGTATTTAGTGGTAGTGCGAGCATAATTAATCGTGAGTTATGGAGACAGCAACTCGCTGAACACCTAAATAACGGAGGTTAAGGTGCAAAATCTCAACTATATCAAGAAAGGTTTTGTCGTCTTATCTTTATTATCCATGGCTCATGCATATGGTGGTACACGACATGATTTCGACGAAATGTCGAAGGTCTTTGGAGAGTTTAATAATTCAGATAGCTTTATTGAATTTGATGAATTAAACACCTCTCCAGGTAATTATGCAGAGGTCATTCTGAATAACAGTGTTGATTCAAATGTTTTTATTAACCAACATCACATTGGGAACGGAAAAAATAAGGCCAAGGTAATACAAGATAAAACTGATTCGAGTACAGCAATTGTATCTCAGACAGGCTCAGGTAACACCGGGATGGTGGAGCAATCTGGACGAAAAAATGTCGCCGTACTTGTACAAACTGGTCAAGACCATACTGGTTATATCAAACAAGATGGGGATTTCAACCTGGCTTATCTAGCACAATGCAGCGGTCGAAAATGCTTGTCTAGTTATGGCAGTGACATCAGCATTTCACAAGTCAATGATAATAACATTGCCGTTGTGATTGATAAAAGTAATGCCAGTTATGGAATTAATCAGGATGGAGATGACTTTATCTTCATAAAGAACTCAATGCATCGCAGTATTTACGTTGAGCAATGACGCACAACGTAAAGGATAACATCACTATAAATGGACAAAAGTAAGGATCTATTCATGAAAAAGTTAGCAATCACAATCACAGCTATTTTGGCATCATCGGCTGTTTATGCCGAAAATGATGCAACTGTAAACATGCAAAATGCTCAGAGAGACGAGGTAACCATTTACCAAGAATCACCTAACACTAGCAACACTCGTGACGAAGGTAACATGGCCACTGCGACATTAAAAAATACCTACAGTAATGAACTTTATGTAAGACAAGTCGGTCGATTCAATGAGTCTACTCTATACCTCGATAACGCTGATGATAACGTGATCAAAACCAGACAATTTGGTTCAGACAGTACGTCTCTAGTCAGCGTTAAAGGGAATTCAAATCGAAACAAAGTTAACGTAACTCAATACGATACTGTACCAGCAGATAATGACTCAAAGGTTTACTTGTCTACCGGTTCAGACTCGAACCTTATTGATGTCACACAAAAATCTGATGCAGGCAACAATTCAACAATAAGCGTTTACTGGGGTGATCATAATGATATTGACTTGGTTCAAGAAACAGACAACGACGCAACCATCTCTGTAAGGGGCAGCGATAAAAACAGAATCAAAGTCGATCAAGTTTCATTTGACTCAGAAACGAAAGTTTATTTGAACGCAGGTTCGGATCACAACAGAATATACGTTACTCAAACGGCTTGGGATATGGCTACAGTCAACGCGTCTGGCTCATCGAACAACTATATTAGTATCACGCAATACTAACTTTTGTTATGAGCTTATTGCGAATAGTAGTTTTTAAAGCGATACCTTCGGGTATCGCTTTCCTCTTATCTTTCAATGCACT
The DNA here is from genome assembly GCF_059834225.1 of Vibrio sp. R10-SG3-ISO3. Taxonomy (NCBI): domain Bacteria; kingdom Pseudomonadati; phylum Pseudomonadota; class Gammaproteobacteria; order Vibrionales; family Vibrionaceae; genus Vibrio; species Vibrio sp. R10-SG3-ISO3. The sequence continues at coordinate 8,558 of NZ_JCBDHE010000023.1, forward strand.
GGCGGCGATCCCCACCCTTCACTCTCTTCCTCCATATGTGACACTCCACTGTGAGCACAATAGTCCTACCTCTATCCATCTCACTATCACTGCGCTGCCCACAACCCCCTCTGGCAGCAAGATTAAACTGCAAGGTACAAACACGATTCAAAGCTCGTTGAGCCCAGGTTCGCGCGTCACGGTTTCCCTCGATACGCTTCCCGTCACACTGTTACTGAGCGCCCCTCAAGTGGCACCGCTTCATTTGTCCTTACATCAAGACTGCACATTGTCAGAAAACCAATCACGTTAGTTTAAAAATCTCAATCTTCACTAATGCCATGAGCAAAAGACTGTCATGAGTAAAAGACGGGCACAAAAAAGCCCCTCTAAAAGAGGGGCAAAGTACCATCGCATATTATTATAGTGATATTGCCAGTAAATTCTGTTAGTTAGCCGCTAAGAATTAACCAAAGTCGCCGTTCACGTAACCTTTGGTGCGATCGTCTTTAGGGTCGCTGAAGATAACTTGTGTATCGTCATGCTCAACTAACTCACCCATTAAGAAAAACGCCGTGCGATCCGAGATGCGACGTGCTTGTTGCATGGAGTGCGTCACAATCACGATCGTGTAGTTCTTTTTCAGCTCTTCCATCAGTTCTTCGATTTTGTGAGTCGCGATTGGGTCAAGCGCGGACGTCGGTTCATCCATCAAGATCACATCCGGTTCCATCGCAATCGTACGCGCGATACATAAACGCTGCTGCTGACCACCCGACAAGCCAAAAGCATGGGATTTCAGGCGATCTTTGACTTCATCCCACAGAGCTGCGCCACGCAGTGAACGCTCTACCACTTCATCGATGTGCTTTTTATCTTTGATACCCTGAGCGCGCAAACCGTAAGCCACGTTTTCATAAATGCTCATAGGGAAAGGGTTAGGCTTTTGGAACACCATCCCAACACGAATGCGCAAATCCGCCACGTCAATGTTGCCGTAGATGTCTGTGCCGTCCATCTCAAGCGAGCCTTTGATAGTCACACCTTCAATCAAGTCATTCATGCGGTTTAAGCAGCGCAACAGCGTCGATTTACCACAGCCTGAAGGCCCAATCAACGCCGTCACCTGACGGGTTGGGATCGGAAGGTTGATCGATTTAAGGGCTTGGTTCTCACCGTAAAACAGGTCTAGATTTTCAATGTTGAATTTGTTCATGGTCTTAATCTCTTAAATTTGGTCAGTCAGCGATCAGTAAGTCGCGGTATTGAAGCGGCGAGCAATCAGTTTAGTGATCATGTTGATCAATAGAACAACCACAATCAGCACTGTCGCAGTTCCATAGGCCTGATTCCACTCATCTATCGTGAAGAGCTCTGTAGTGAGCTTGTACAGGTGTACCGTCAGCGTTCTGCCTGAATCGAATAACGAATCAGGAATACGCGCGACCATACCTGCGGTGAGAAATACAGGGGCAGACTCACCAATCACACGACCAATACTTAGAATGACCGAGGTTAAGATACCTGGCATTGCGCTTGGCAAAATTAGGCGCCAGATAGTGTAAATTTTCGATGCGCCAAGGCCATATGAGCCTTCGCGGTATGTTTGTGGTACGGACATCAACGCCTCTTCCGTGGTACGGATGATCACGGGAAGAATTAAGATACTCAGCGTCAATGCACCCGACAGGATAGAGAAGCCCAGTCCCAAAATCGCCACAAAGAATGTCATACCAAACAGACCAAAGATGATCGACGGGATACCCGCCAGTGACTCAGTACAGAAACGGATAACTTTTACCAGTTTACTGCCCACTTGGGCGTATTCTGTTAGGTAGATGGCGGTCATGATGCCCATTGGGGCCGCAACCGCAATTGATGCGATTACCATGTAAATGGTCGATACAATCATCGGAAAGATACCTTGCTCATCACCGGTTCGAGTGTAATCGCCAGAGATAAATTTCCAATCAACATGCTGTAGGCCATTCGAAAGAATGTACCAGATAATCCAAAATAGGAAGCCAACTGTCAGCGCAGCAGACAACCAAACAAACGCATTGAGGATCTGATCCTTACGCTCTCGAGACTGTTTTAATTTCACGCGGTCCATAATCTTCACCTATCGCTTATTTCGCTTTTTCGCGGTTTAAGTACAACAATGCACCGTTTAACATCATGATAAACGCCAGCAGTACCACGCCCGTTGCGTAGAGAGCGTTCGCATGAACACCGCTTGCGTAGGACATTTCAATCGCAATATTAGCGGTCAACGTACGCGCGGAATCTAAAATGCCTTGTGGCATCGCTGGTGCGTTACCCATGACCATAATGATCGCCATCGTTTCGCCCAATGCGCGACCAATACCTAAGATAACCCCAGTCATGATGCCGCTTCGCGCCGCTGGAACGAGAAGCTTAAATATGGTGTAGATTTTTGACGCCCCCAGCGCTAACGACCCTTCTTTGTAGGAACGAGGCACAGCGCGAATAGAGGTTTCAGACACAGTAATGACCGTAGGAAGGATCATCACCCCAAGTACAATGATACCGGCCAAAATGGTGTTACCCGCAGGCACATTGAAAATGTTTTGAATCAGCGGAACGATGATGACGAGGCCAAAGAAGCCGTAGACGACCGAAGGGATACCCGCTAACAGCTCAACCGCTGGGCGAATCACATCCGCTAAACGTTTAGGCGCGATTTCCGCAATAAAGATGGCAGTCAATACACCAATCGGCACACCGACAATCACTGCGCCAAAGGTGGACACAATCGAAGCGACAATCATGGTAGCCACACCATACAGTGCCGGTGGCAACCAGTCTTGGCCTAGAACAATGCCGCTAATCCCCGCTTCTTGAAAGGCAGGAATGGACTCTTTAAAAATGAAGTAAGCAATGATGGCGAGAGAAACAATGCCGATAATAGCACTGGTTAAGAATAAGCCATGGAAGATCCGCTCTTTCCAATCAACGCGCTTTTTGGCACGAAGACTTGGCTTAGATACTTGAGTCGCTTGAGTATTCATAAGCTTTTCACTACTTGTTGCGATGGTCATAAAATCTTACCGAGATAACGAGTGAAACACTCGTTTCAGAGTGAGAAAAGGCTCAGCCCAAAGGGGGCTGAGCAATTAATATCTTACTGGCGTTACTTAACTGAGATGTAACCTTTTTGGTCAACAAGCGCTTGTGCGTCGTCAGACACCATCCAGTCTAGGAACTTCTGTGTTGCCGCAGTAGGTTGACCTTCACGGTAAAGAACTAGGAAAGGACGCGCAACTTTGTAAGAACCGCCTTTCACGTTGTCAACTGTTGCATCGACACCATCAATCGCTAGTGCGTGAACCGACTCGTCAACGGTACCTAGAGAGATGTAACCAATCGCGTATGGGTTAGAGGCAACCATGGTTTTAAGAGCACCGTTACCATTGGCCACTTGAGCACGCTGAGAAATCGCTGACACAGTTTTGCCCGAGATCTTCTTCTTGAGGCTCATGATGTCTTCGAACGCGCCACGTGTACCTGATGCAGTATCGCGAGTGATCGCTACGATAGGCTTGTCTGCGCCGCCTACGTCTTTCCAGTTCGTCACTTCACCCGTGTAGATAGCCGTTACTTGCTCAGCAGTTAGACCTTTAAGATCGTTCTTAGGGTTCACCACAACAGCGATACCGTCGAGTGCAACTGTTAGCTCTTTCAATGTTGGCTCTTTCTCAGACTCTTTCAGGTTACGAGAAGACATGCCAAGGTCAGCACTGCCGTTCTTCGCCGCTTTCACGCCCGCAGAAGAACCTGGTCCTTGAACTTCGATAAACACATCAGAGTTTGACTTCATGTATGTTTCAGAGAAAACTTCCATCAGTGGAGTTACGCTGCTAGAACCTACAGCAGAGATTGTTTCTTTAGCAGAAACAGGAGTCACTGCCATGGCGCCTAGAAGTGCGATTGCACCGATTACTGTCTTTTTCATCACAATTTCCTTAAGTTGGCTTTATTGCCGTTGTGTTTCACTTGAACGCTGCTCACTTTAGGACTCAAATGTGACAGTTGTGTTTCACTTCGTTGAAGCCTATATGACACATTGGTCTTATTTCTCAACGTCAGCACATTACTGACGCCCTTACCACTTTAGCCGCTCTCGGTGTGCCCTTCTCTTTATCATCAATCTAGTGGGCAAGAATTAACCAGCTGATATTAATGCAAATATAAGTTGCATAACGTGGGGTCAAACTTATCTATGTAAGATAAATTTGATTATTGAAATAAATCAGAGACAAATTAGAATCATTCTCCTTAACTATAAAAACAACATATCTTATTCAGTTTCGTATGTAGAGGACCACTAATGCGCCAGTTACTCAGTAACCTTTCTATCAAGGTACAAGTTGTTGTACCTGTGATATTCACTCTGATCTTGCTCATCGCAGGCATCACTTATAGCTCAAATAGCCTGACTCACGCGTTTGGCACCGTCAAAAGCTCCACTGAACATCTCGTCAATCACAAAGAAGAACTCACTGACATTATCGACAACACCTACGGTATGCGTATCAAAGCTATCTACAGCTTGTTTCGAGCAGAAGATGTTGATGGACTCGCCAGCACCTTGTTAGAAAAACAGAGCGAAAATCAACGTCTGCTGGACTCACTCAATACAGTAGAGGGCTTGCAAAAAGAAGTCTCGGCTATGAAAGAGGCCATCGAGCACTACGTTCGCTACTCCATCAATACTATGGTGCCGCTCCTCAATCAGAAACATCAACAGACCCAATCCAGTGCGGCGTTTGACCAACGTTTTGAGCAAGCTTCGGCAGTCTACCGCCAGGCCGGGCAAGAGATGGTATCAGCCATTGACCACCTCTCCACTAAGCTCAATGAACTGGCATTGGATGACCTGCATCGCAGTGAGGCAACCCACTCTTCGGTGATGAACAGCAGTATCATCGGTCTTGTCGCTGTGCTCGCCATCGCGTTGATATTAAGTTGGTTGCTAGCCGGAATCATCGTCACGCCGATTCAGCGCCTACAACAAGCCATGACACAATTGGCGCACGGCAATCTACTCGTTAGCGTGCAAGAAGAAGGCAACAACGAGATCACTGCACTCTCTAAAGACTTCAACAGTACCGTGAGCAAACTCCAGCAAACCGTCGACTCATTGGTTCGAATCAGTGTGGATGTCGCGTCCGCCTCTACGGAGTTAGCGGCAGTGATGACACAATCGAGCGTCAACTCCGACCAAGAGAAGAACGAAGTGGAGCAAGTGGCGTCGGCGATCAACCAGATGGAGGGCACGGCAACCGAAGTGACGCAAAACGCCAATCTGGCCGACTCTGCAGCGCTTAAAGCAGATAAACTGGCAAAAGAGAGTTTGGCAGTCTTTGATGAGAATACTCGTGAGAGCGAGAAAATGGCGCGTCAATTATCGGATGCTGCGCAAGTGGTTCACTCACTCAAAGATCAATCTGAGCAAATCGGCAAAGTGATTGAAGTGATTGAGAGCATTTCTGAGCAAACCAACTTGCTTGCCCTAAACGCAGCGATTGAAGCGGCGCGTGCAGGTGAAAGTGGTCGTGGTTTTGCTGTAGTCGCCGATGAAGTTCGCATGCTGGCTGCACGCACACAGGAGTCGACAAAAGAGATCCAGACTATTATCGAAGAGTTGCAAAAACAGTCGGGCAGTGCCAATGACAGCGTGAATTCAAGCCTTGAGATGATCACTCGCAGTCAAGAGCAAGCAAAGTTGGTCAGTGTCTCGCTGCGTGATATTTCCACATCGATTTCCGACCTGTCGAGCATTAACGCTCAAGTCGCTATCGCGTCTGAAGAGCAAGGGCAAGTTACCTCGGACGTCAACAACAACCTCAGCAACATCTATGAGTTAGTGAGCCAAAACGTCACTGGTATCACTCAAGCCGCCGCCGCCAGCCAAGAGCTCTCGGCACTGGCTGAAAATCAAAAGCAGCAGCTTGGATTCTTTAAAGTCTAAAGCGTGAGATAGACAAAGGGACTGCCTCGGCAGTCCCTAATTATTTTGTGCGTTTTCGCTAAGATTATTCGTCGTCGCTACTCGGCGCGACTTTCTTCTTAGGAATAAACACTGAATCGCCCACCGCCACGTTTTGGTAGAAACCTTTATCACGCTTGACAGGCTTAGTTGACGCCTTTTTCTTAGTCGTGGTGGCTTTCTTGTTCGGTTTGGGTTTGTTACGAAAATCGGGCTTACGCGGCTTCAAACCTTTGAACTTGCCTTTCAAACCTTCCAGCTCAGAAAAGGCAATGTCTTGCTGCAGATAAGCTTCCACACGCTTAAAGCTGTCCCAATCTTTTGGTCCTACTAGCGAAATGGCATCACCCTTGTTACCCGCTCGACCCGTGCGGCCCACTCGGTGCACATACTCTTCAGTATGCTTAGGCATATCAAAGTTGACCACGTGGGTCACGTTGGCAATATCAAGACCACGTGACGCCACATCGGTGGTCACTAGAATCTTAAACACGGCACGTTCAAACTGACTCATGATGGTGTTGCGTTGAGTTTGATTCAGATTCCCGCTCAGCGCTACCGCTTTGAGCTTGCGCTCGTTCAGCTTGTCAGTCAAACGCTCAGTGTCGACACGTGTTGCAGTGAAGATGATCAGCTGCTTGTACTGCGCCTCTTCAAGAATGCGATCTAAAATCGCTTCTTTATGATCAAGATGGTCACACAGGTAGAACTTCTGTGTGATGTCCTTGTGCTCTTCATTGGCCACGCCTACAGCGATCCGCTTAGGCGCATTAAGCATTTCAAAAGCGATGTTGTTGACTTCTGCGTGATCTAACGTGGCCGAGAACATCAAGGTTTGACGACGACGATGCTTGGCTGCATTGTGGATACGACGTAGCTCAGGCGCGAAACCCAAGTCCAACATACGATCCGCTTCATCCAGTACCAAGGTTTCCAAGCCATCAAGGAACAAGGATTTGTGTTGCAAGTGGTCGGCTAAACGCCCTGGTGTCGCCACAATGAATTTAGGGTAGCGCTTAAGCGCTTTGACTTGGTCGTTAAAGTTTTCACCGCCTAAAATCAGGGTGGCGTCGTACGTTAAACCGCCCAACATAGAACGCAATTCACCGTACACCTGCTTCGCCAATTCACGGGTCGGCGCTAGAATCAATGCGCGTGGGTCTTTGGCGGAAAACGATTTATTTTTTAGAGACTTGTGCAAAATCGGCAGAACAAACGCCAGTGTCTTTCCTGAACCAGTCTTCGAGGAGGCGAGTAAATCCTTACCAGCAATCGCCACGGGGATCGCTTGCTTTTGAATGTCAGTCGCCTTGGTAAAATTAAAATGGTTCAAGTTTTTTAATAAGCGATTATCTAAACCTAAATCTTTGAACTGCAATGTTGTCTCCAATAAATCCACATTGAACGGTAAACAGTGACGCCCGCTACATCGAGCGACGAAATCAAAACGGTACATGATACCTAGAATAGACGGTGATGGGTAGAGTATGGTCAAAATATCGATCAAACCCTCTTGACTCTCAATCGCAAGCGTACTTTCTCACTGGATGAGTTTCAGCAGCCCTACTATTGATAGATGCTCATTATTGACTTCACTTGCATTATTTACTCTCACGAATGAGACATTCGTCAACAAATTCGATAATTACCTAAATTCTTGGGTTTTTTTGACTTTTCTCTACTTTTGGAAGTTAATATTTAGCACTACACTGTGGAATGTCACTATATGATGAAGAATGTATAGGGCAATCTAAATGATACTCATATAAGCAAGGAGTTCTAATATGAACAAAATGTTGATCGCAGCTGCAGCCTCTTCTGTTCTTCTACTAGCAGGTTGTGCTTCTGGTCCAGACGAAGCAACAACAGCGAAACTGGACGAGCTAAGCAATCAAGTTAGCCAGCTAAGCCAAGACGTTTCAGCACTGCAAGCAGACGTTCGTAAGTCAGGCGACGCAGCAATGGCAGCGCAAGAAGAAGCCGCTCGTGCAAACGAACGCATCGACAACATTGCTCAGTCTTACACTAAGTAATTCAGTCAAGTTTTAAAGAAAGGGTCTGCATATGCAGACCCTTTCTCTTTTCTCATCGTTGAGCGTATCAGCACGTTGACAATCCTGCTCTCACGCTGACCATTCTAGCTACCGTTCATTCTCGATAAGCAAGTCATTACCTACAAATAATCTGGCGCGACGATTTCTACCGGCACACCATTTTGCGCAAGGATCGCTGCTTTCGCTTTGGAATCAGAATGCTGAAACTCATCGAGCCACCAAGTGAGCTCTTGCGGAACAGTCAGCACCGTCTTGCTGCCATCACTTCGTGTCAGGGGCTCATGCGCTTCAATAAAGACGCTTCTGTCTGGCTCCAACGCCACTTTCACTGGGTCATTGATGACTTGCACCTTAGTGCCCACATTGACTTGAGAGAAAAGCCACTCAATATCTTTGGGCTCCATTCGAATACAGCCAGCACTAACACGTAGACCGATGCCAAAGTCTTTGTTGGTTCCGTGGATCAGATAGTCTCCGACACCATAGGCCAAGCGGAGCGCGTACTCACCAAGCGGGTTTTCAGGGCCTGCGGACACCACAGGCGGCAACTCAATCCCCTTCGCCAAATACTCTTTACGAATGGAAGCCGGCGGCGTCCAAGTTGGGTTGGCGCGCTTTTGGCTAATGCTGGTTGTCATGGTGGGAGTATCACGACCGATTCGACCAATCCCAACCGGGAAGATGTGCACCACGCCTTTTTCAGGTTCGAAATAGTACAACCTCAGCTCCGCGAGATTGATCACTACGCCCTGTCTCTCGACATTGGGCAAGATCACTTGCGTAGGAATCGTCAACACATGGTCGGCGGCGGGCAAAAAGGGATCGACCCCTTTATTCGCGGCCATCAAGGAGAGAAAACCAACATCATAACGTTTAGCAATTTCCGCCAATGTTTCACCTTCAACCACTTGGTGATACTGAGTACGCCCGACAAGACGACTCTCTTCACCGGGTAATTCGTAGGTCGCAGAAAACGCAAACCAGGGTGTGACTAGGGCACACAAAGACACCCATTTACGCAGCATTTAGTTTCCCTTTGCTTCTTTGTAGATCTCTAAGGTTATCGCTCTTGCACTCTTATGATCAACTATTGGTTGAGGATATTGACGACAATTTAACCCCGGGTCAGACCAGGGTGTGTGGATGTATTTGTCTGGCACTGAACTCAACTCTGGCACCCAGCGGCGAATAAACGCGCCACGAGCATCAAAGCGCTCACCTTGAGAGGTCGGGTTAAAAATACGAAAGTAAGGCTGACCATCACACCCCGTTGACGCGCACCACTGCCATCCACCATTATTTGCAGCGTAATCACCATCAATCAGTTGACGCATAAAGTAGCGCTCGCCAATACGCCAATCGACGTGCAGATCTTTAACCAAAAAGCTCGCCACAACCATGCGCAGTCGATTGTGCATCCAGCCCGTTTCATTCAGTTGCCTCATCGCCGCATCGACAATAGGGTAGCCTGTCTCACCGCGCTTCCAAGCCTCAATGTGTTTGGGGTTATTTTGCCACCTCAGCTCCTCTCCCCAAGCATTAAAACTCTCCCCTCTCGACAGTTTGGGTTCAAAGTGGAGCAAGTGCTGATAGAACTCTCGCCATACGAGCTCGCTTTGCCACACTTCTCGCCCACCACTGAGTGGCAGCGTTTGCTGATACATTAAGCGCGCCATGCATTGACGCACAGACAGCGCCCCAATCGCCAGATACGGGGACAGCTGGCTGGTATTATCCAACGCCGGGAAATCCCGCTTGTCACCATACTCATCCGCTTTGCTCTGCACAAACTCTCTCAAGGTAGCGATGATGTCTCGAGTCTTGACACTGTATCGCTCGCTCGGTTCACGCGGGTAACTGAACGGACTCGCCTCATCCAACAAGGCGACATCTTGGTGTTGCAACACCCCTGCACACGGCGTCGCTTTGAAGGTCTGGATGTGGAATCCTTCACTATAGAGTTTACTTAAATAAGCGCGCTTGTAAGGGGTGAAGACTTTGAAATAGTCGCCTTGCTTGTTGCGCACTGAGCCAGGCGGAAAAATACATTTATCATCAAAGCGATGCACGTCCACAGAAGTTGAACTCAATGCCTCCTCCAGCGCTTCATCGCGGCGACGTTCATTCAGTTCATACTCATTATTTAGATACAGACCCGTTGCTTTGGCTTGCAGTGCCAACTCAGCCACCAGCGCTGCGCTGTCTGCGAAGGTCTCGACTTGCGCATAATAAAGCGGGATGTCGAGTTCGGCTAATTCCGTCTTTAACTCGTGCAAGCGACGGTAGATGAGATCCGCTTGCCTTGGACTATGATCATGGGTTTGCCAGGTACCAGGCGTTGCGATGTATAACGCCACGACCGGTTGACCTCGATTCACGGCGCTCACTAAGGCATGATTGTCTTCAACACGTAAATCACGGCGAAACCAAACAATATTCAAAACGCTCTCCTTACCAATTCGATCATTTCTGACAGCGAGACTTGCCCATGCTGCGCTTCTAACTCTTTGATCACGCTGAGCTGAGATTCACTCGGTTTCGTGGCACTGTAAAACGCCAGTTGTTCAAAGCGGTGAACGGCGGTGTGCTCTAAGAGGCCCGACAGATCCTCGACGCCATCAATCATCAAGACCCGATAGCCTTGACTGACCAGACTCAGGGCCCACAGTTGGGTGTGAATATCGCGCGCCGCATCGAGATTGATTGCCAAACATTTACCGCGATGGGCCACCTTGTTTTCCGCCTCAATGATCTGGTTGAGCTTGGTGACCATCAAGGTATTAAACAGACCAAGATGCAAAGATCGCAGACTTTGTTTCACTAGAGCGAGCGCATTGAGCGTTGGCGTGATGAACTGACGCTCAACCAACTCAAGAGGATACTCTTTCAGCACACCATTAATCACACTCTCTGCACGCTTGGTGTTGAGGTTAGTCAGCGCTTCAAGCACCTCCTCTACTGCCTCTAAACTGCCGACATCTAGCGCTTCATCTGGCAAATCAGACCCGATCAGGGCTTTGACTTTACCAATCGAAATCCCTTTCGCGAGCCAGCCTTGAATCTCATTGATGAGTGCAATGTGCTCATCCGTGTAGAGTCTGTGGCCTTTTTCAGTGCGCTCCGGTTGGATCAAGTTATAGCGACGCTGCCACGCTCGCAGCGTCACAGGCTTAACGCCGGTTAAATCCGAGACCTCTCGAATCGCATACCAATTTTTTTCACAGACCATAACGCAGTCTTAACTCCTGTGGGTGGGGCTGCAGGAACTTTTGCTTTGCCAAGTATTCATCGGGATGAGTGGATAGATAATGTTTAATGAGCGTTAGCGGAGCCAACAAAGGCAGCAAACCCACACGGTATTCGTCGATCACTCGGCGCAGCTCAGACTTTTGTTCTTTGTCGAGATGACGCTTAAAGTAACCTTGGATGTGCATCAGCACGTTGGTGTTGTTTTTACGACTGGCGCGATTGGCCACCGCTTGCATCAACGCGGTACGGTACAAGTGGTAAAACTCTTCGATGTCGTACTCTTTGATGTTGGCAACCATGCGCCCAAGCTCTTTGTACGCTTCAGGGTGATGAGCCATTAAGGTCAACTTGTAACGCGAGTGGAAAGCGATGATTTTGCCACGGGTCGGCGTCTCACCCATTGAGTCATAAAAATCACGTAGGGTATAGACGCGGGTAATGAAGTTCTCTTTCAACACAGGATCATTGAGCCGTCCATCTTCCTCAACGGGTAGCCATGGCATCTGCTCCATCAACTGCTGTGTATACAGTCCGACCCCGATATTTTCCGCACCAGCTTTACGGTACACTTTAACGCGCTCCATTCCACAGGTGGGCGATTTAGCACAAACGATGTAACCGCATAGCTCTTCATCAACTAAACTGGCAACCTTCTGTTGGGAATAGCGAATCATGGCGTCCGTGTGATCTTTACTCGAATCTTTGGTCTCCACCAGCGCAATGCGCTCGTCGTTTGACATCAATCGAATCGTCGGCCTAGGAACCGGCATCCCCATTCCCACTTCAGGGCATATCGGCATAAATTCAAAAAACGGTGCCAACTCTTTCGTGACAAACTTGCTGATCTTATGACCCGAGTCGAAACGGACTTTTTCTCCCAGCACACAAGAACTGATACCGATCGTAATTTGCTTTTCCATGTTGAGCTCCCATCACCATCAAATGTGTACAACTTAATTTCTTGTATAACTTAATTTCTCATATAAGTAGTAGCACAGCACTTGAAACATGTACAAAAAAATTATTTGTACAATTTTACGCAAACACAACCATTTTGGTTCACTCCCCAAGCAAACGTTTTTGCAAATCGATTGCCAAATCACTTTCAACACATTTGGTTATCAATACCTCTAAATTGTCATAGCACACCCTATTTTGTGAGCAACCTCTCAAGGAACAATGGCTGACAAGGCTAGTATTGCCTCAACACAGAATTGAAGTTCAACATAATTGGTAATCAGCTCAGCGATTACTGACCCATTTGGAGTAATGACTATGGCAACCCCACACATTAATGCTCAGCCAGGCGACTTTGCAGAAACCGTATTGATGCCAGGCGATCCGCTACGCGCTAAATACATCGCAGAGACATTCCTTGATGACGTCAAACAAGTTTGTGACGTTCGCAACATGTTTGGCTACACAGGCACCTACAAAGGCAAAAAAGTGTCGGTGATGGGTCACGGCATGGGCATCCCATCTTGCTGTATCTACGTTCATGAGTTGATTGCCGAGTTCGGTGTGAAGAACGTGATTCGTGTCGGTAGCTGTGGCGCGGTACGTGACGACGTAAAATTGATGGACGTCGTGATTGGTATGGGCGCCTCCACAGACTCAAAAGTCAACCGAATCCGTTTTAACGATCACGATTTCGCAGCCATTGCGGACTTCGGTCTTCTTGAAACCGCCGTTGCTCAAGCTCGCGCGCAAAACGTGCCAGTCAAAGTCGGTAACGTATTCTCAGCGGATCTCTTCTACACACCAGAAGCAGACATCTTCGAGAAGATGGAAAAACTCGGCATCCTTGGTGTGGATATGGAAGCTGCAGGCATCTACGGCGTTGCCGCTGACCTTGGTGCAAAAGCGCTCACCATTCTGACTGTCTCTGATCACATCATCCGTGGTGAAAAGCTGAGCTCAGAAGAGCGTCAAAAATCGTTCAATGACATGATGAAAGTGGCGCTAGAAACCGCCATCAACCTGTAACGATATTGCAGCCAAGTGACCGCTTGGCTGCCCAGATAGTCCCGAGGGGGAGAGAGTGACAACTGGCAAACTGCCAAAGGAAGCAGATGGGTTACAGCTCAATTTTTGTAAAACATTGGCGTGTGACAACTTTGGATTGAGTGATGCGCATCGTTACGTTGTGCAGCACGCTAACCCTAAACGACCTGCGATGGTATGTCGGGAGTGCGGTGCTTTCCCCCCCTTACTTAACAATCAAGATGTGCTGACTGAACTGCAACGTTTACGCCAGCTACACAGCGATGGGCTGCCCGCTTGTCGCCAACCTGATTGTCCCAACATGGGCCTTTCGGTCCACACACATAAACACCTCTACCACGCGTTTGGCTACAGTGGTGATAGGCAACGCTATCGTTGCAAAGCGTGCCAATCGACCTTTGTCGATAAGTGGTCAGGGGCGAACAAAAAACGTCAATTTCAAGAAAACCTGCTTGGGTTACTGTTTACGGGTTATTCCGTGCGTGAAATCTGCCGCAAGCTTTCCATCAACCCCAAAACCTTTTATGACCATGTTGACCATATCGCCAGCCGCTGCCGACGCAAGCTTGCCATGATTGACGCTCGTTGGGTCAACCACGCTAAACACTACGAACTCGCATCTCACTACGTCACCCTGCAACCGAAAAGCAATAACGGCGTATTGTGGTTTGCCACGGGTGAAGCCCACAGCGGCTACATTTTGTGCCAACACGTCAACTACTCGGCCAATGAAGAACCCGTTGGTGGTATCGATCATGACCCGTACCAAACGCCTGCGCGTTTTGTCTCACGCGATCACTGCTCTGAGGCCAACCTGCCCGTGCCAACGCCACCGAGCGATCTTCGCGAGCGCATCGACCAGCAGTACCAAACCATTTTGGCGCGAGGCAATGTGGAAGACCCCATGGGCAACCTCACCGTCTTCCATTACCCCTCTAAAGGGGCATTAATCAGAGCACCGTACACCTCATACGCCCATTTCTTACATGTGCTGGATTTGTGTCAGGGCGACCGCCAAGTTTCCATCTATCTACCGCAAGACCCAGTGCTTCGATCTGCAGCACTTAGCATATGCCTACCTAGAATTCAGCGTCAAAATATCGACCTTATGTATGTGGAAGAAGATCCACAGTGGTCTCTGAACCACAGTTTGGACAAAGTCGACATCGTGCACATGGGTTGGTGGCGCGATCGCTGGGCGATTACTTCCGATGGTCAATACGCCAAGGGCATTTGCTATCTCGCAGGACAAGATAATCGACCTAACTACTGGCTGCGCAGGGCTTCCATTCGTCAAACGGCGTTTTTCCAGTCTCGTTTTCAAACGCTCTTTAGCGGTTTTATCAATGAGCCGCGTCGCAAACTCAGACCGGGTGGCCTGCTGCCTATGTTGGATATTTTTAGAGCGTGGCATAATTTGTGCTACCAAGACAAACAAGGCATGACCGCAGCGCAACGGCTTGAATTGACTCAATCCCCTTTGACACTGCGTGAGCTGCTTTCATAATAAATAGAAGTGTGACGCATCCCTGTAAAAGGTGGAATGTTTGATGCTTTTGATAGTCGTAAACCCGTCAATGTTCATATTATACTGGGGTTTAGTACTAAAGTTTGATAGGTTTACTTAGCGGTAAGGGATTGACTCATTGGAAAAAAGCCAACGCCTACTCGACACTGAGCTTGAACAGCTAAAAAGTAAGATTGAATCCGATCCGGACAAAGTCTTCGCTTCCGCTGAGCAGTGCTTAGCGCGCGCCGCCCAAATCCTCTACCCACCCGCCGAGGTGAAAAGCCTCATCGTAATGGCGCGATGCGCGTGGGCATCGATGGACTACCGCAAAGGACTTCGCTACATCAAAGAGGCGCACACTAAACACAATGCCCTCGATACTGATGACCTGCTTCCTGAAATTCTGCACGTCTATGCGCTCCAATATTGGGGCCAAGCCAAATACTACTCCGCTCAACAATACTGGATTAACTGCCTTGAGCAGTCCGCACTGGTGGATGAAATTGAGTATCAAATCGAATCTTTGATTGGGTTGGGCAACATTTGGCGCATTACCCAAGAGTACGGCCTTGCCCAAAGTACTCACGAATTAGCGGTCATGGTGGCCAACCATAATCGCATCGCTTGGCTTGAGGGCAAATCGCGTATTTTGCTCGCTTGGGATCTCTACCTACTCAACAACTACGTTGAAATGCTTTCTGTTTTGGATGGCGCCTCAGACTTACTCTATGATCACGAAGACAAAACCTGGCTGGCAGAGATTTGGGATTTCCGCGGACTTGCGCTGCTGGGGCTTGAGCGTATTGAAGACGCAGAAGAAGCCACGCGAAAAGCGCACGATCTTGCGGTGAAACACGATTTGGTGTGGATGAAGTCTCACTCCTACATTAGCCGAGCGAGACTCGAACTACTACGAAAAAATCCACAAAAAGCGACAGAGTTACTGATTCAAGCTGAGCAGTCCGCCAAGTCGTTTGATAATGGCGAGCTGTTATCACAAATCTGTTTCCAGCAGTCGCGCGTCGCAGAAGAGAGCGGTCAATATCAAGCGGCACTCGCATCATTCAAAAAATACCGTGACCACTCCATTAACATGCTGCGCGAGCAAACCGCACGCGTATCAAACGATAAAGCACGCGCATCAAAACGTCAGCTAGAGCAACGAGCGCGCAAACTGATCAACCGCATCAGACGTCAACACGAGTACGACCCAGAAAAACACCTCACACAAATGGTGTCTGAGACGTTTTGGTGGGAACAATTGGTGCTGTTTAAGACAGAGTTGAAGCACGCCAATCACGCGGTGATTATGATCCAGCACGACGATCCGCTCTATTTGGATGTGTGCGCCGAAATCGCCCATTCACTGTGTAATAACCGCGATTTGTTGTCTCGCTTGAGCAGTCAACGCCTTGGCTTATTGATTGCCGAAAAAGGTAGTGACGCCATCAGCGTTTTTCAGGTTCTCACCAAAATGATAGAAATGTACCCTTGGCATCGACGCGGATTGAGCCAATCGCTGCCAAAAGTTGTGTTCAGCGACATTCTCTCCTTCCCGTTCACACTAGAACAGCTCGAAGAAAACGTGTAGGAGGAAAACAGCATGGAAAGACTCCTCAATAAAATTTCAGATTCTGGCCTTGATCCCTCCTCCGTCTCTGGCGAAGAAGCGCTGATTTTTTGGGACCACGTTCGCCGACATATCGCCACCACACCCCAAGAAAAAGCCCAGGCCTTATTCATTAGCGCCGAATACCGCAGCGAGCTCAAGCAATTGCAGGCGAGTATTGATGAGCTGCAAACCTCGCTGAAGTTTCTCGCTCTGCCCAAAGATGCCGAGATGGTGCTCGAAGTGCGCAATAATTTGGCTGAGCGTTTGGTCGAAAACGGCGATTACTATGGCGCGTTAAACCAATACGCCAGTGCCACAACGATCGCAGTAGAGAGCAGTAACATTGATGCGTACGTACTCGCGGTATTGGGGATGGGTAATCTGTGTGATGCCTATGGCGATCACAATCGCGCGCTGCGCTACTACCAAAAAATCGACAGTATTGACCATGCGATCCAAAGTCGCTCGCTACGATTGCGCTATAAGCTCTATATGCTGGCTTGCTATATCGAGCTCAACCGTCTCACCGCTGCCACCGATTTGATCAAAGAGTGTGAAGAGCTCAGTATCTTGGTCAGCGACAAAGTGTTGGCGGGGCAGATTTTGCTCTATCAAGCTAAGCTGTATAGACAAAGCGACGAAGCAGAATTGGCGCTTAAATCACTGGGCGACGTGCAATACTCAGCAGGCAACATTCACTCCGCCTGGCTCTCTACCATGATCAAAATCGAGCTTGCTTGTTGCCTCAATGACTTTGGCAAAGGCCACTTGGCCAGTTGGGTACTGCACCAAGCGCATCGCCGTATCGAGCGTCAACCCTCACCGTTATTAAACCTTAAGCTATCCAACTCGATGGCTCATGTTTCCGAGCAGCAAGGCGACTTTAAACGCGCCCTCGAATTTCAAAAACGCGCGTATCGCATCGAAAGCGATTTGATGAAAAAAATCCCTATTGGTGAGTTGGGCGCGAGTCAACTGCGCAAATTGTCACGCTTTGAATTGCAGCTCAAACTGATCCTCTCTGAGCTTGAGAATCGAGAGCTCAAAGAGACCACTGAGAGCCAAAAACACACTGTGGCTCAGCTTCAGCAAGACGTGTTTACCGATCCGCTCACCTCCTTGCACAACCGTCGCTGGCTCGACGTTAAGCTGAAAGATCTGCTATTACACGAAACCCCCTTTGCCCTGTTAGTCGTCGATATCGATCACTTTAAGTCCATCAATGATGAGCTCAGTCACCTAGTCGGTGACAAAGCGATCGTCAATGTGTCTCACGAACTGGCGGCCTACTTTAAGTTTCGTGGCGCCTCCTGTGTGCGATTTGGTGGCGAGGAGTTTTTGGTGATTCTGGAAAACGCTTCCCTTGAACAAGCTGCCCTGCATGCCGAAAATTACCGCGAAAAAATCTACCAGTTTGGCTGGCATGAAATCCTCGGAGAGCGTGGCCTCACCGTCAGTATCGGCATTACTTTGCACCGAGAAGGGGAAAACACGCAGCGTACCTTCTACCGAGCTGATAAAGCGCTCTACCGCGCTAAAGCCAACGGCCGAAACCAAGTCTGCACCGAATAACTCTCTTCAGCGCGAATAGCGGCACTACCACGGCCTTGTTCGCGCAGTCCATCCTCTTGCTCTGCTCTTTTTGTCTGAATATTCTGATGTTAATAATCGTGAGCGAGTTTGCATCTAATTTGTTGTTTTTATTTCTATACTTTGTAGATAACTGACAGTACCCTGTATGGATTGTTTTCATTAATAAAGAGATAAGGACGTTGCCATGTTTTTAGACTACTTCGCACTTGGTCTACTCGTCTTTGTTGCCTTAGTGATTTTCTACGGCATCATCGTCATTCATGACATTCCCTACGAAATTGCCAAAGAGCGCGAACATCCCCATCAAGATGCGATTCACTACGCGGGTTGGGTGAGCCTATTCACACTCCATGCGTTGTGGCCATTTCTATGGATTTGGGCCACGCTGTGGCGCAAAGAACGTGGTTGGGGTTTTCAGAAATTGGAAGCCGAACAGCATGATATGCACCACCGCGTCGATGCGCTGATCGACCAAGTCAGTCAACTGCAAAAAGAAGTGGCTGAGCTGAAAAAACAACAATCTGACCCAGTCGCATCAACGGATGAGGAGCGTAGCTAATGGATCTCTTACTGATATTAACCTACGCGGCCATTTGTATTACCATCTTCAAAGTCTTCAAAATTCCGTTGAACAAGTGGACTGTACCGACAGCGGTATTAGGCGGCGTGGTACTGATTGGCACCTTGATCTTGTTGATGAACTACAACCACCCGTTTACCCAAATTGGTAACCAAGTTTTCTCTAGCACGCCGATTGTTTCCGGTGTACGCGGTCGAGTCATTGACGTTCCAGTAGAGCCAAACGAGCCATTGAAACAAGGGGATGTCCTGTTCCGCATTGATCCCATCCCTTACCAAGCCGAAGTCGACAAGATAAAAGCGCAGATCAAAGAAGCGAGCCAAGACGCATTGGGTCTTGAATCCAATCTTCAAGAAGCCGTGGCAGACAGAGAACGAGCCATTGCTGATCGAGATAAAGCGGAGCGCGAGTTTAGCCGTTATCAACGTGGGTTTGACAGAGGCGCGTTCACCGAGCAACAACTCGATACCCGTCGCCAAGCGTTTAAAGCCGCACAAGCTGCTGTCGCTGCCGCCGAAGCAAACGTTCAGCAAGCTCAAATCTCGCTCGATTCAGAGATCGGTGGTGAGAACACCACAGTTGCGCGCTTGTTAGCCGAACTTCGCCAAGCCGAATTTAACTTAGAGCAAACAGTCGTGCGTGCGCCAACTGATGGTTTTGCCACTCAATTGGCTCTGCGCCCTGGGGTCATGGCTGTGCCGCTTCCGCTGGCGCCCGTGATGACGTTTGTCCATACCGAAGAGATCATCTACACCGCGGCATTTCGCCAGAACTCGTTGCAACGTTTAGAGCCTGGATACGAAGCCGAGTTTCTCTTCCGCGCCTTACCGGGCAAAGTGTTTAAAGGGGAAGTGGTGGATGTGCTACCAGCGATTGGTGAAAGCCAGTTCCAAGCGCGTGGCGCCCTACTAGGGACAGATGCACTGCGCACCAGCGGCCGTGTGTTTGTCACCCTGCGTATTACCGATGATTTATCGGATTACCATCTGCCACTGGGTACCGCTGTCGAAGTTGCGGTCTACTCGGATCGATTTGAGCACGTGTCTATTATGCGGAAGGTTTTGATTCGCATGAAGAGTTGGCAAAACTACCTCTATCTCGATCACTAACCGTCAATAACGATTCAGGGGCCAATTGGCCCCTGAATTTTTTGCTCTGTCCGTCATTAAAAGCGACGTGTAGACATCGCTAGGCAATATTGAGAAATAGCTCATCGTCTGTCATGTATTTATGTCGACTACCGCTGTTTCTAAGATGCATGAACATAAACTCTGGAAAGCCTGGTGCCAACAGATCATTGGGTTCCCATACTATGCCGCCGACAAACACGTAGCGGCCTTGTTTTTCTTCTTCATGCAGTGGATTGTTTAACGGCGTCGAAAGTTCCGGTCTTACGCCCTCAATCACACACACCACCTGCCCCTTCGCAATACCAATCACTCGCTTAACCAAGTTTGCTTTCACGCCACATTTCCATGCTTGGCGAGTGGCCATCTCAAAGCCTTGCTTTTTTACGCCTTTTTGAATGTTTACGATGAGGTTCATAGTGGGGAGTCTCTTTGTCATACTGCGATCACTCTCTGAGCATATAGTAACCTTAGCGCCTCACCTAATAGTATTTCTTCCCGTGTCGATAGAATTGGCCAGAATCGGAACCTGCATTCATTATTTCATTGCCTTATTCAGTCACTTGCGTCACATTGAGTTGACCAATGGAAGGAATCGACAATGAGTTGTGCCAGTTTTATCCGTCTAATGATGCTTGCTGCTATTTGGGGTGGCTCATTTCTTTTTATGCGCATTGCGGCCAATACGTTTGGCCCCGCCTATTTGATTGAATGCCGCGTCGGCTTTGCGGCGCTGAGCTTATTGTTGGTCTCTTATTCTCTCAAGCGTTCTCTGCCCTTTCGCCAATACTTTCATCACTTTATGATCATTGGCCTGTTTAATACCGCGTTACCGTTTCTACTGTTTGCCTATTCAGCACAAACGCTCAATGCCTCGACGCTTTCTGTTCTCAACTCAACCGCTGTCATTTGGGGCGCGCTTATTGGTGTGGTCTGGCATAAAGCACCGCTGACCAAACGTGTAGTTCTAGGCATGGCACTTGGCATCTTAGGCGTAACCGTGTTGGTCGGCGTTGACGCAATTCAGATTGGTACACAAGCGCGTTTACCCATTATGGCCGCACTGATGGCGGCGTTCAGCTATGGGATCGCCACCAACTACACCAAATCGGCGCCAAACGTCGCCTCCTTCGACAATGCACATGGCAACATGTGGGCTGCGGTGATCTGGATACTACCTTTGCTGCCTTTCATCCCGATGCGCGGTGCACCGACGGAAGTTGAGATGGTGTCGGTGGTGGCGTTAGGCGTCGTCTGTACTGGGGCGGCGTACCTACTCTACTTTCGCCTGGTTGCCGACGAGGGTGCGACCTCTGCCCTCTCGGTCACTTTTCTTATTCCGGTATTCGGGATTTTGTGGGGCGCGTTGATTCTCGATGAGCCTGTCGGCTGGTCTACCGTATTCGGCACTGGTTTAGTGCTAAGTGGCACCATGTTGGTGACTCATTTTTCACCCCTCTCCTTGCTGAAAAAAAAGGACCTTAGATCAAGATCTCGCCGCCAAATGACGGCGGGACATAAGTTGCCATGACACCTATCCCATAGACATAACATCATAGGGTTAAAGTCATAAAGCGGCTATTCGGATCGGGGGTATACTCAGCAAACGGTTCGCAATAGTGAAAACCAAACTTCTCATATAAGCGGCGAGCGGGCTCAAAAAACGCCATGGATCCAGTCTCTAAACTGACGCGATGCAACCCAATGTCACGCGAGTAATCCAGTACGTGCACCAATAAACGAGACGCGACGCCCTGTTTGCGAGCTTGATCGCTCGTGCGCATCGATTTCAGCTCACCGTGTGTGTCATCAAGCTGTTTCAATGCTGCACAGCCGAGCAAAACGTCTCCGTGCCAAGCCGTCCAAAAGGTCACTTCTGGCGACCGCAAGCGGCTCACATCCAATGCGTGAACGCTGTCTGGCGGCGATGTCGCGTTCATATCCTCAAGATGTTGGGCAAGCAAGGTGATAACCGATTCGTGCTCCAACTGACCTATCATTATTTTCATTGACGTTCCTACTCACTTCAATCGTGTGTTTTTATCCTGATGCCGAAGACCTATCGACATAAGCACAGATAAAGCAAGTTTAGAGCCAGAGACACGACGTCTATCGTTCGCAATCGACCAACACTCGCAGTGATGAATTGCTTGCTGTGATAAATAGGGATCCAAGTCTCAATAAACGAAAAGTTCACTAAACATTTTTCAAAAATACGCGATGATACTCACATAAATATAAGTTCATTGCTTATTATTTACATGGATTTGCCGATGCAGTGGTAACCCACTCACCACCGGGTGGCTAGGTAGTAGCAGAGCAAACCGTGCGACGAACAAGAATAGGAAGTCACGAATGAAAGAAGTTGATTTTAGAACCATTGATAGACTTTTCATCAAAATGTCTATCAACGACAAGATGTGGACGATTTTCGCCATTTTTCTTGTTGCCTTAACTGCGATTGCAGGTGGACGTTACTACGCGACGGTTGACGCGCTAGAGCACAACGCCATCTACGCCGCGGAGCAAAGATTGGCCGGGATACTCGCTGCGGGCACCCCTGAGAGCATTAGTGCACAGAAAAATGTGTCTAAATCGACTTCGATAGCGCCTGCTAGCCTAAATAATGGTGTCGTGAAGGTCACCGCGCGATCCGCGGATGGCAGCCACTATCAACTGACGGTCAATGCCACTCAAAGCCTTGAGCAAGGCAAATCTGCCGCACTGACCAGTTTCGCACTGAGCTACCTTTGGGTCATCCCGTTTGCGCTGTTCAGCTATTGGGTCGCTACGTTTATTGGTGGCGCGCTTTGGGTGCTCTATACCACTACCGAGCGTATCGGTGAAGGCGATTTAACGTCGCGCTTAGGCTTCCACCCTGGTCGTGATGAATTCGGTACCATTGGCTGCGCGCTGGATAAAGCCATGGATACCCTGACTGAACTCGTGGTAACGGTGAAAGAAAATGCGACCACTCTCAGTGAAACCTCTGCCTCCTTCGAGCAAGAAATGAAATTGAGCGAGTCACAAATTTCAAGCCAGTATGCCTCACTTGATTCGGTGGCGACCGCGATGGAAGAGATGACGGCATCAGCGAAAGAGGTGTCGAACATTTCTCAGCAGGCGACGTCGCAAACTGAGAACGATACCCAACACATTGATGGCAGCCACAAGCGTGTCTTGTCTGCGATTCAAGAGATCGACAAGCTTTCTAGCTACATTGAGCAAGCGTCTTCTTCTGTATCTAGCCTGAATGAGAACACCACACAGATTAATGAGGTGATCACCACCATCAATGCCATTTCTGAGCAGACCAACCTCCTCGCGCTCAACGCGGCGATCGAAGCGGCGCGTGCCGGTGAACAAGGTCGCGGCTTTGCGGTAGTGGCCGATGAAGTTCGGACACTCGCCAGTCGTACTCAAGCGGCGACCGTTGAAATTCAATCAATGATTGAGAAGCTGCAATCAGAAAGCCACAACATCGCCAATATTACTGAGCAAACCGTTGCCCAAGCTAAAACTAGCAGCGATTTGATTGCCGAACTAGGCAGCGATGTCCAATCCATCGCCGACTCAGCCCGCTCTCTCATGGATATGAGTATTCAGATCTCGACCTCAGCAGAAGAGCAAAGCGCCGTGGCGAACGACATCGCCTCAGAGCTCAGTGATATTCGCACCCAATCGAATACCATTCGTAGTGTCGCAGAGCAAAGCTCAATGGGCGTCGCAAACCTGACCAAAGCGTCGTCATCACTGGCAAGCATTCTCAAGCAGTATCGTACGCAGTAAACCTTCGCGTATTACACTGCCTAAACATCGAAAGCCGAGCGCAGTTTTCTGCCGCTCGGCTTTCTTTATCCTTATTCTGCTGTTTATACTTACCTGCGTTGCTACCAATACCGCTCGAAGATGATGTTGCCACCCGTGGCGCGTCGATACTTATTCAGCCCCATCTCCACCAGCGTTTGTTGAGTATCTTTAATCATTTCAGGATTACCACACAGCATCACAAAACTCTGTTCGGGCGCCAAACAAACATCCGCACTGCGGAGCAGCGCACCACTTTGCAGCAATTGAGGAATTCGGCCGCTAAGATGTGTGGTGTCAGGGTCTCTTGATACGACCGGCAAGTAGCGCAGACGCCCTTCGTATTGCTGTACCAATTGATCAATCAAGTAGCGATAGACCAACTCTTTCTCATGACGCACCGCATGAACCAGCACAATCTCATCACAATTGGGGCGAAAATTCATGTCATCCAACAGAGAGAGAAACGGTCCAATGCCGGTACCTGTCGAGAGCAGCCAAAGGTTTTGAGCCTGTTTGGGTATGATGTCAAACGTCAGGTCGCCATAGGCCTCTTTGCCCACGTAGACACCATCACCGGTTTGCAGCTGTTGCAGTTTCGGCGTCAGTTTACCTTCTGGATGCGCGACGATTAAGAACTCCAGCATATCACTGGTATTGAGCGGTGCATTCACCAATGAGTAGGCGCGCGAAATCATGTTGCCTTCGTCATCAAGCAGTCCCAATTTAGTAAACTGCCCAGCCTTGAAGGTCAGGGGGGCGCCGGTTAATCGTAAGCTAAATACGTTCGGCGTCCAGTCAGTCCGACGTTCTAATCGCGCTAAGTTGAAACCATCAAGTACCGCCATGCTACGCACCTCTTCTGGTTAACATTCCATTAACTTACTCTTTCGCACCTTTGAAGTAAAACTGGAACATGATTTAACCATCTAAGATCACAAATAAATAACAAAATAAAAACAACCCGACGCTGAAGTTCTAGAATATTTACTCCATCCACAATAAAAATTAAGAGAACCCTATGAGTGATCTGTTGAACGATTTTCCTGTCATCACTGAAATTCCCGTCGCATGGGGAGAGATGGATGCCTTGCAACACGTCAACAATGCGGTCTATTTTCGCTACTTTGAAACAGCGCGATTGGAGTATTTTGCCAAGATTGACTTGCTCGTGAACATCCAAAAAACCCAGGTTGGGCCCGTACTGAGTGAGACACAGTGTCGCTATAAACTGCCCGTCACTTACCCGGACACACTGTTGGTAGGCTCGCGCGTCATCGACCTCCAACAAGACCGCTTTACGATGGAATACCAAATCGTGAGCAAAAAACTGGGTAAAATTACCACCACCGGACGCGCCACCTGCGTCATGTTCGACTTCAAACACAACACCAAGGCCACCTTGCCAAGTCATGTTGCGCAGTTGATTCTCGCCACACAAGAATCGCATCCCGCCTCATAAACGGCAAAAAGCCCGCCACAAAGGCGGGCAAGATCAATAACAGGAATGGCGGTGAATTCAACGAATCACCGTTTATCGACGTTACTGCAGTTTGTAGAACACCGTCGAAAGCGGCGGCAAACTTAGAAGAAGTGAGTGATCCAACCCTTCGCTGCTGACCTTCTCTGTCTTCACTTTGCTTTTCACCTCAAAACCACTTCCATGGTACTTATCATCGTCGGTGTTGAGCAACAACGCATACTCACCCTTGATTGGTACGCCCAAACGGAATCGCTCATGCGGCACTGGTGTAAAGTTCATCACCACCAAGATTCGCTCGCCGTTTTCGCTTAAGCGTTCGTGCGCCAAAATGGAGGCGTCCGCCGCATCTTGCAAGCGCCATTCAAATCCTTTTGGCTCACAATCCCACTCATGCATCGCCGCTTCATGCTTGTAAAGCAAGTTGAGGTCACGCGTGAGAGCTTGTACTCCTTGATGGCGCTCAAAATCGAGCAAGAACCATTGCAGTTGATCATCATGATTCCACTCACCGGTCTGACCAAACTCTGCGCCCATAAAGTTGAGTTTCTTTCCAGGCTGACCGTACATGTAGCCTAGGTAGGCACGCAGGTTTGCGGTTTGCTGCCACTCATCACCGGGCATTTTGTTATGGATTGAACCTTTGCCGTACACGACCTCGTCGTGAGACAGTGACAGCACGTAGTTTTCACTGTGCGCGTAAATCAACGGGAAGGTAATGGTGTTGTGATGGTATTTGCGGTGCACAGGGTCTTGTTGAATGTAAGAGAGCGAATCGTGCATCCAACCCATATTCCACTTAAAACCAAAGCCGAGTCCACCCATAAAGGTCGGTGCTGAGACGCCCGGAAACGCCGTCGACTCTTCCGCGATGGTCATGGCGTTCGGGAAGTGTTTGTAGACTTCTTCGTTCATCCATTTCAGGGTCGCGATAGCATCGTAGTTTTCGTTGCCACCATCGACGTTCGGAATCCACTGATCGTGACTGCGCGAATAATCGAGGTAAAGCATCGAGGCTACCGCATCAACGCGGATACCATCAATATGGAATTGCTCAAACCAGTACAAGGCGTTGGAGACCAAGAAACGACGGACATGCTCGCGACCCAAATCGTAAATGAACGAGTTCCAATCTTGGTGCCAACCGCGACGCGGATCTGGATCGTGGTAAAGAGGCGTACCATCAAAATTCGCCAGACCATGATCGTCAGAAGGGAAATGGGCGGGCACCCAGTCAAGCACCACACCTAGACCTGCAAGGTGACACTGCTCAACAAAATATTTGAAATCATCGGGCGAGCCAAAACGGCTGGTTGGCGCAAACAGACCGACCGGTTGATAACCCCAAGAGCCATAGAATGGGTGCTCAGAGACGGGCATCAATTCAACGTGGGTGTAACCCATATCAACAAGGTAAGGAACTAGCTGATCGGCGAGTTCTCGGTAATTAAGGAAATCACCGTTGTCATCTCGGCGCCAAGAACCGGCATGCAACTCATAAAATGACAGCGCTTCATTGCGTTTTTGCGTGACAGGGCGCTGCTGCCACTCACTGTCTTGCCACTGATAGCGAGAGTGATCGTAGGTGACGGAGGCAAAAGAGGGGTATTGCTCTGCGTACGCGCCCCACGGGTCGGCTTTGTGCGGTAAGCCTTCGCCATTGGGCCCTTTGAGTTCAAACTTGTAGCTGGTGCCTTCAGGTAGATTAGGCACAAACAAGCCCCAAATACCGTAATCTAAGCGCTGCATAGGATGACGGCGGCCATCCCACTGGTTGAACTCACCGACCAAACTGCACGCAGATGCGTGCGGTGCATAAACAAGAAAACGCGTCCCTGAGATGGACTTGCCGTCACGCTCTAAGGTGACAAACTGCGCGCCCATGTGGTGATACATCTGCTTGGGGGTATGCAGTTCTTCGTATTCTGCGTAAATGGTGTGATATTGGTATGGATCATCCACCCATTGCTCTGTCCCCTGCCAATCAACCACGAGTTGGTAGTGGGTAAAGCGCAAATCTTTGGCCTCGGTTAATACAAAGCCTGAATCTTCTTCTCGCTGCAACTCAATGCGCGGTTCACCATCAATCACTAACTCGACTTTATCGGCTCCCGGCATCCAAACGCGCAAACTTGACGTTTTATCCTCAATAAAAGGCCCTAGAAATGAAAATGGGTCTGCAAATTGAGCGTGAGAAAGTTGGTTATATTTTTGTGTTTTTTTGTCAATCTTGGTCACTTTTTTCAAGTTATTCTCTCCCTAACCTAACCTTCCGACTGCAAGTATCATTGGTATCAATCATCCCATTATTAGCTGGGGGTACCACTAATATAAACAAAGCCCGCGGGAATAATGCGGGCTTAGATAGCTTAATGAAAGTTTACCGAATTGCTACCTTACATAGAGTGACGCATTCGATACTTTTTTACGTAACTTAAGCAAGTCCTTACTTACTCACCTTAGCACGTACTTCCGTAAGTTTACGAGCGATACGGTTTACCCCATCATTGGCGAATACTTCATCGAGATTCATTGATAATTTACGACGCCAGTTCGGGTATTCGTTCACGGTTCCTGGGATGTTAACCGGCTTATCCATTTCTAACCAATCTTCCAGCTGCACGCTGAGCAAAGTCGAAGAACCCGCAGCGACATGCAGTTGCAACGCTTCGGCTAGGTAAGAATCCATCGGTACGTACTGCGCATCTCGACCAACGCCTTCAGGCAGATAACCGTGCCATGCGACCGAGTCCAAAATCCCTTGTTTGCACTCCAAACGATCCGCAAACAGACCTTGTAGCTGCGCTTCGTTCGGATACAAACCCAACTCTTTACCCAGTTTCAAATCATCACAGTGCCAGAAACCGCGAAGCGTCGGCATGTCGTGAGTACACAACGCAGACATTGACTGCTCAGCGTAGTGCTTAGGTGAGATAAAGCCGCCATCCTCTTCTGAAGTTTCGAAGAAGAATACTTTGTATGAGTGCACGCCCGCATCGCGCAGCAACTCAACGATTTCGTCCGGCACCGTACCTAAGTCTTCACCAATCACACTGCATTGATGACGATGTGATTCGAGCGCAAGGATCGCCAACATATCTTGGACAGGGTAGTAGATGTACGCCCCTTTCGTTGCGTTCTCACCCTTAGGGATCCACCATAGACGCAGCAATCCAAGCACGTGGTCAATACGCAGAGCGCCACAATGCTTCATATTGGCACGCAGAAGCTTAACGTAAGCGTCATACCCCGTTGCTTGCAACACTTGTGGGTTGAGCGGTGGTAAGCCCCAGTTTTGACCAAGCGGCCCTAGTACATCCGGCGGCGCACCAATGCTGGCATCTAAGATCAGGTTGCCATTGTCGGCCCAGGTTTCTGCACCTGAATCGGCCACACCAACCGCCAAGTCGCGGTATAGCCCCACCGACATGCCTTTTTCTTCTGCTAGAGCCTGCGCTTCGTTAATCTGTGTGTCCGCGACCCATTGCAGATACATGTACAAATGGACTTTGTCTTGATTCTGCTTGATGAAGGTTTGCACCGCGCTGTTATCAAAGTGGCGATACTGCTCAGGGAACACCGGCCAGCCCCAGACGTTACTGTCTTTGGCGTGCAGTTCACTGTGCAAGGCATCAAACGCGGCTTGGTGAAGTAGGCTGTCTCCACCCTCTTCGACAAACGATAAGAACTGCTGAGCGCGCTCGGTGTTCTTATCGAGATGGCGCTTTTTAAATTCCGCAAACAGCAGCGGTAACACGCTCAGTTTGAGCTCCGCGACTTCGCTGTAGTTTACCCAGTGAGACTCGCGCGCTTTTTGTAGGCGTTGCTGGAACTGAGCACTGCCCACTTGCTGCTGCGCCTCAACACTGAGCGCAAACTCAGGCACCGAGCTCACATCGATGTATAGGATGTTCAACCAGCGGCGAGAGGACGGGCTGTAAGGACTTGCCCCCTCAGGGTTGGCTGGGAACAAGGAGTGAATAGGGTTAAGACCCACAAAATCACCACCGCGCGAGGCGATATCGGCCACCAGCTGTTTTAGATCGCCAAAGTCACCCATTCCCCAGTTGTGTTGGGTACGCAGTGTGTAGAGTTGAACACTCGGGCCCCACATCTTCTTGCCCGACAAAATCGAATCTTGCTTGTAACACGCGCTTGGCGTCACAATTAAGGTTGCCTCATACGGGGCTTTACGACGCTTACGAACAATCGTGAGTTTATGGTACCCCCACGCTAAGTCGTTCGGTAAGGCAAACACTAAAGGGCCACCCTCGCTGCGCTCATCTCGCACGATTTGCGATTGAAGATAGCCTTCAAGTACCTCTCCTTGCTCAGTATCCAAACGCCAACTGAACTCACTTTCACGTGCGCTCGCGCCTAGATTCAAAGCCACTTCAAATGGGTCGCCATCGCGCACCACGGTCACAGGGTCCAACACATCTTTCTTGTGTTTACGCTCTGCGGACTTAAGAAGAGTCTCGTCGTTGGTTGTGTCATAGCCTAAAGAGTTTAGTAAGTGGAGAATGGTGGCCTCTTCCACTTTTGCCTCATCTCCCCACGCGCTCACGTAGCTGTCGGCAATTCTAGCCATTTCAGCGACTTGTTTTAATGCATTGTGATGTTTCATCGCTCTCTCCGAAGGACTGCTTATACCTTCAAATGTAGGGTTATTAAATCGTTATAAAGAATTGAGCCAAGGCGCGAACGCCTTGGCTTTTTGAGTCGCTTTAGCGTTTAACCGCTTCCAACTTCCAAATATTATTGACGTAATCTCGAATCGAGCGGTCGGAGGTGAATTTACCGACCAGCGCCGTGTTCAAGATGGCTTTCTTCGCCCAGCCTGCTTGGTCTAGGTACTGTTTGCCCATCGCCTCGTGCGCTTCCACGTAAGACGCGAAGTCCGCAAGACAGAGGTACGGGTCACCGCCGTCGAGTAGGCTGTCATAGGTCGCGCGCAGTAGGCCCGGTTGACCCGGCGTGAACTCTTCACCCGCCAGTAGATCCAGTGACGCTTTGAGCAGTGGGTCCGCGTGGTAGTAATCGTATGGGTTGTAGCCTGCTTTCTTCAGTGCAACCACTTCGTCGACTTCAAGACCGAAGATGTAGATGTTGTCGTCGCCGACCTCTTCACGGATTTCAACGTTTGCCCCATCCATAGTACCGATAGTTAGCGCACCGTTGAGTGCCATCTTCATGTTACCCGTACCGGACGCTTCTTTACCGGCCAACGAAATTTGCTGAGACACGTCCGCCGCTGGGATGATGATCTCTGCCATGCTCACGCGATAGTCAGGGATGAAGACGACTTTCAGCTTGTTGCCAATGCGTGGGTCGTTGTTGATCTTCTCAGCAATCTTGTTCACTGCGAAGATGATCTCTTTCGCCAAGTGGTAACCCGGCGCCGCTTTTGCCGCGAAGAAGCAGACGCGTGGCGTACACTCAAAACCCGGCTCATTAATGATGCGGTGGTAGAGAGACAAGATGTGCAGCAAATCAAGGTGCTGACGCTTGTACTCGTGCAGACGTTTGATTTGCACATCGAAAATCGCGTTGGTATCGAGCTCGATGCCCATGTTGTCTAATACCCACTTAGCCAAGCGCTCTTTGTTCTCTTTCTTCACCGCCATAAACGCTTGTTGGAACTCGGCGTCATCGGCGTATTTCGCGATACCTTCAAGCTGCTCAAGCTTCGCTGGCCATTCACTGCCGATTTTGTCAGTGATCAGCGCGGATAAACCTGGGTTACAGAACTTCAGCCAACGACGAGGCGTAATACCATTGGTCACATTGTGCAGACGCGTTGGGAACATCGCGTGGAACTCTGGGAAGAGATCTTTTTTCACCAACTCTGAGTGCAGCGCCGCTACACCGTTCACCGCGTAAGAACCGATCACACACAGGTTTGCCATGCGAACCATACGGTTGAAGCCTTCTTCGATGATCGACAGTTTCGCTTGCTTCTCACCATCACCCGGCCACATTGCGCGCACTTCTTGTAGGAAGCGATGGTTGATCTCAAAAATGATCTCCATATGACGTGGTAGCAGACGTTGAATCAAAGACTCTGGCCACGTTTCCAATGCTTCTGGCAATAGTGTGTGGTTGGTGTACGCGAAGGTTTGCGAACTGATTTCCCACGCTTTATCCCAAGATAGCCCTTTTTCATCGAGCAAAATGCGCATCAATTCAGGGATAGCAATCGTTGGGTGAGTATCGTTAAGCTGAATTGTTTCTTGCTTTGGAAGATCCGCAAGTGCAAAACCCGCTGCTTCGTGACGACGTAAAATGTCACGTACCGATGCTGCTGAGTGGAAGTACTGCTGCATCAAACGCAGTGTTTTGCCTTTCTCATGGTTGTCATTCGGGTACAGCACTTTAGTAATGTTGCCGGCGTCAATCAGCGCGTGCTGCGCTTCGAAGTAATCGCCGTTGTTGAAACTTGCCAATGAGAATGGCGCAATCGCCTGACATTCCCACAAACGCAGCGGGTATACCGTGTCAGATTCATAACCGACAATCGGTAAGTCCCAAGGCATCGCTTTCACGCTCATGCCCGGTACCCATTTGCGTACTTCTTTGCCGTTCTCGTAACTCACTTCAACGCGGCCGTAGAAGCCAATTTCTTGCGCTAATTCTGGGCGCGCGACTTCCCACGGGTAGCCTTCGACACCACGCCAAGCATCCGGCGCTTCTTGCTGACGTCCGTCAACAAAAGATTGCTTGAACAGACCGTATTCGTAGTGCAAACCGTAACCAACGGTTGGGAACTCTTGCGCTGCACAAGAATCCATAAAACACGCCGCCAAACGACCTAGACCACCGTTACCCAGAGACGGGTCGCGCTCTTCTTCCAACAAGTCGGTCAGGTTTTGGCCCAGTTCGGCCATTGCATCTGTGATCTGCTCGTAGAGACCTAAGCTGATTAGGTTGTTACCGGTTAAACGACCGATAAGAAATTCAAGAGATAGGTAGTTGACGCTTTTCGCGTTCTTGATGCATGGGTCTTGCTCGGTTTTCAAAAGATCCAGCGTTGTGATCTCTGCCAGGGCTTTACCCATAGCAAGGTACCATTCACGCGGAGTTGCGGTGTCTACGGTTTTCGCGTAGGTCGCAGAAAGGTGCATTTTAACGTCAGCTTGAAAGCTGGCTTTATCAAATTTTTTCTGTTGAGTAGGTTTCATTAGAGAAATCTCACTTATCGGTTTCAATCCATCTGAGACATATCGTGCAATGCTCTGTCTTGCAAAACATCCTCCTACTTCGGTAGCGATTTAGGAGGAGGAGTCAGGGCGTAGAGGGCGTAATTCACAACAAGCAGTGATCCAACTCGCAATAAACCGATGAGTGAACTGGACTCTGTTGATTAAGATCACACCATGACCCTAAACGACCTTACCTAAGGTGTATGAAACTTCGTCGAAATCAAAAACTGGCAAATGAAAAATATGCAGCGTGAATCACAGAATGTTTTCATCCTGAGTGCAAATTACACTATTTTTCGTGCAAAGAATGAGTTGAGACAAGTTTTACTGAATAGATTTATGTGATTTACATCACAAAACAAGGGCGTAGAGACGCACAAAATGTGAAATATGCGAAAAAGTCGCTCTCCTCACATAACAATCCCACCAACTCTTAAGTAACATCCCACTCAACAACAAAGATCGAACAAAAAACAACCCATCTTGACGTCGTGCTCGCTGACACGTTCACTGACAATAAGATAAGGATGAGAAGATGTGGATTCCTTCGAAACTCACGCGTCCTGGCCGTTTACACAACGCCATCGTACGCCCAAGAGTTCTTGATTTACTTCAGCAAGCACCCTGCTACAAACTGGTGCTGTTTCGCTCACCTGCCGGATACGGTAAAACCACCATGGCCGCCCAGTGGCTCGCCGACAAACCTAATGTCGGCTGGTACAGCATCGATGAAAGCGATAATGACCCGTTCCGCTTCATGAACTACCTGCTGCAAGCCCTAAACAAAGCGACCAATCAGGCTTGTCCGAATTCGCAGAAATTGGCCGAAAAGCGTCAATTTTCCTCACTTCACTCCTTGTTCAGTGAAGTATTTGCGGAGATGTCCGAGTATTTTAACGAGTGTTATGTGGTCCTTGATGACTACCACCTTATTTCTGACGATGAGATCCACGAGGCGATGCGCTTTTTCCTCAAGCACATGCCCGACAACCTGACATTAGTCGTCACCAGTCGCGCCGCGCCGCCACTCGGCACAGCCAACTTACGTGTGCGCGATCTGATGATTGAGATCGGTGACGAGTTGCTGGCGTTCGATACCGAAGAGACCACCCGTTTCTTCAACCAGCGCATCGCCGATGGCATTGATGATGCCACGGCAGACAACCTGCGCAACTACGTCGAAGGTTGGCCATCGGCCCTGCAGTTGATCGCCCTTCAAGCGCAAGGTCAAAATCGCACGTTGGCGCAATCGGCTGAGTCTTTTTCGCAGTTTAATCACGCGCATCTGTGGGATTATTTGGTTGAAGAAGTGTTTGATCTGCTCGACCAAGAGACACGTCAGTTCTTACTGCAATGCTCGGTGCTGGATCACTTCAACGACAGCATGGTGGCGGCGCTGACTCAGCGTGATGACGCTCTCAGTATGATTGAGTCTCTCAACCGCTATGGGCTGTTTATCCACCCGCTTGAAGGTGAACAAAACTGGTATCGCTTCCACAATCTATTTGCCGAGTTTCTTGCACATGAGCGCTCAGCGCGTATGCCGCAAAAAGAGCAAGAGCTGCACCAAGTCGCCGCGCGCGCTTGGCTCAAACAATCCTCGCCCCATGAAGCACTCAAACACGCGCAAGAAGCCAAAGACAGCCAACTGATCGCCGATATTTTGAGCCAGTTTGGCTGGAAAATGTTCAATGGTGGTGAACTTAAAGCCCTAGAGCAGGCCATTGATTCGTTATCGCCGGAGCAGCTCTACAGCGAACCGAAATTGTGTATGTTGCAAGCGTGGCTCGCGCAGAGTCAGCACCGTTACAACGATGTCGGTGACTTACTTGCCAAAGCCGATGAGCAAATGCGCCAGTTCAACGTAGTACTCAACAGCAAAGAGCAAGGTGAATTCAACGCCCTGCGCGCGCAAGTCGCCATCAACCAGAACCAACCAGAAAAAGCGTTGGAGCTGGCTGAGCTGGCACTGAGCCAAGTTGACAGCACGGTCTATCGAAGCCGCATTGTTGCAACCTCGGTCGTCGGCGAGGTCAATCACGTCCTTGGCCGTCTCAGCCGCGCGTTGCCTATGATGCAGCAAACAGAGAAACTGGCTCGCCAGTATCAGGTCTATCATCAGGCGCTGTGGGCGATGTTACAGCAAAGCGAGATTTTGATAGCACAAGGCTATGTGCAAGCTGCGTACGAAGTGCAAGATAACGCCTTCAAACTGATTGAAGAGCAACAACTGCAGCAAGTACCGATGCATGAATTTTTGCTGCGAGTACGCGCGCAAATCCTCTGGTGTTGGAACCGTTTGGACGAAGCCGAAGACTGCGCGTTCAAAGGCATCGATGTACTGGGCAAACAGAGCCCAAGTAAGCACTTACATAGCTATTCGATGCTGGCTCGCATTGCAATTGGCCGTGGCGAGCTCGACCGAGCCGCGAAATACATCGACCATATTTTGCATCTACTCAAACAATCAACCTATCACGTCGATTGGACTGCAAACGCATCACTGTCGTTGATTCTGTTTTGGCAAGCACGCGGCGATCTTGACTCAACGAAGCAGTGGCTCGATACCGCCGTGAGACCAGAAACCGCCTGCAACCACTTTACTCAGTTGCAATGGCGTAATATTGCACGAGCGCAGATCAATTTGGAGCAATACGAAGACGCGCAGCAAACGCTCGAGTTCATTCAGCAAGAAGCGGCAGACAAGCACTTGCTGACCGACACCAACCGTAATCTGATTGTCCAAGCGGTATTGGCGATTTCCAAACAAGATGAAGAGAAAGCGCGTCAATTGCTCAAAGAAGCCCTAAAACTCACCAATCAAACGGGAATGCTGGGTAACTTCTTGGTGGATGGCGCCAAAATTGGTCACATCCTTAATAAACTCAACACCAAACAAGAGCTTGGTGACCTTGAACGTCACCGCGCGCAGCAACTGCTGAAAGATATTTCCACCACGCAGCGCAGCCGTTCGGTTCATTTTGATGAGGAGTTTGTCGAGAAGTTGGTCAATCACCCGAACATTCCTGAATTGGTGCGCACCAGTCCATTGACGCAACGTGAGTGGCAAGTGCTCGGACTTATCTATTCGGGCTTTAGTAATGAGCAAATTGCACAAGAACTCGATGTGGCGGGCACCACCATCAAAACCCACATCCGTAACTTGTATCAGAAGCTCAATATTGCCAACCGCAAAGAAGCGGTCAAAACCGCAGAGAATCTGCTGCAATTGATGGGCTACTGATCCTATCGTCCAATGCAAAGAGGTCGCCCACATTGGCGACCTCTTTTTCATTTCATCTTGTCACTGCCTAGCCTCATATCACAGAAGCTCAGGATTGCGCACTGTGGAATTGTCCCAGTGCTAGAATGATTTCGGTGCGAAGCCTGTCATCACTTCCAAACGCAGCTCTTTGCCGAGTTTTGTCATCGGGTGTACCACCACCAAGCCACGAACGGATTTTTTCAGCTTACCGAGATCCGCTTGCTCAGCCTTGGTAATTTCACGAGAAAACGGCATGTCGAGCAAGCTTTTGCGCTCTTTGTTCATGTCGTATTTCTGCTTACCTTTTAGAGAGTTCAACTTCTTGGTCAAAGACTCCACGTCATCAGTAAATTTACTGATCATCTCATCGTCTTGACGGCTTTTTGCTGCATCAAGTTTACGATTAGCGCTGTCTAAACGGTTGTGAAGTTGCTGGATCTCTTGCTTTAAGCTCATGGTGTGGTTCTCTGCTGGCACTTGGGGGCGGCGAGTGTAGCATAGTGAGGCAGCCCGACCTAGCGCTATCGTTCAATCACGACTGTTTCACCCCGAACCACCGCTGTACTGTCGCCGTGATTTCATATGAGATCACAAGCATTTACAACAAGATAGAACTGCTCCTACCAGTGATAGAATCGGTGATATTCCACACAATTTGTTCAAAAAACAGTAACACAACTATTCAGCGTCACATTGCGCTGTCGATATATAGACTACTCTTAACTCATAAACCTTTGGTTGACCAACACTACTTCCATAACAACCAAGGTATGACAACGACTAGGTTACATTAGATAACCGCATGATAATAAACAGGAAGTTTTGTATGAGTCTAACAATCAAAAGCCGCCTATACATATTAGCGCTTGTACCCCTTATCGTTATAGCACTGGGCATGCTTAGCTTTACGTACATCAAAACCACAGAACTCAATCAAACACAGATTGAGGTTACTCGTGAGAACATGATGAACATGAAAAAAGCCGAGCTGAAAAACTACGTGCAGATGGCGCAATCTGCGATCCAGCCGTTTCTTGACCAAGGCGCTTCGCTTGAAGAAGCGATCCCAACCTTGAAACAGCTCGAATTTGGTGATTCAGGCTATATCTTTGGTTATGACTCCAAAGGTATCCGTGTTGTGGTCGGGAAAAGCGATAAAGGCATTGGCGACAACTTTTACAATCTACAAGATCAGCAAGGCAACTATTTGGTTCAAGACTTGCTGAAAAACGCCAAAACCGGGGATTACACCACCTACTACTTCCCTAAACCAGGCGGCACCGTCGCACTGCCGAAGTTAAGTTTTTCCATTTTTATCCCACAGTGGGATTTGATGCTCGGGACGGGTTTCTACACCGATGACATCGATGCGATTATCGCTGAAATGGAGATGGCGACCACCTCAGCACTCGAAACCACCTTGTCTGCCATCGCCTTGTTCTGCTTGGTGATTGCCATTTTGGTGGCGATTTTTGCTGTCACCGTGAACCGCACCATCATGTCACCCATCGAACAATTTGATGCCTCTATCAGCTCATTTGCCAGCGGTGAAGCGGATCTCACCGCACGTATGGAAGCATTCAAAGTACCTGAGTTTGCAAAACTCAGTACCAACTTCAATGCGTTCGTTGCCAGCTTACAACAGATCATTCGCAGCGTGAGCGACGTCGGTCAGCAAGTATTGGCTGAAACCAATAACATGACTCAGCGAGCGACGCAGGTCGATGAACTGGCTTCAGGTCAACGTGAAGAGACCGAACAAGTGGCAACGGCGATGACGGAAATGACCACAACCGCGTCTGAAATTTCCAACAACGCAAGCCAAGCGGCGAACTCCGCCAAGGAAGCCGACGACAACGCGAAAGAAGCGCGTCAAATCGTCAACTCTGCCGCCAACTCAGTGGAAGCGCTGGCTGAAGAGGTGATGCAAGCGGCGTCGGTGATTTCGCGTCTAGAAGCCGACGTACAGAATATCTCTTCATCGCTGGAAGTGATTCAAGACATCGCTGAGCAGACCAACTTGTTGGCCTTGAACGCCGCCATCGAGGCTGCGCGTGCGGGCGAACAAGGTCGGGGCTTTGCGGTGGTAGCCGACGAAGTACGTAAACTGGCCAGTCGTACCCAAGACAGCACCGGTGAAATTCACAGTATGATTGAAAAACTGAAAGCCGCTTCCGATGACGCCGTACGCGCGATGGAATCGAGCCAAAAACGGGGTTCAACCACTGTTGAGGAAGCCAATGCGGCCACCAAAGCGTTGATCCAAATTCAGGAATCAATCGATACCATTATGGACATGAACTCGTTGATTGCGACTGCGACCGAAGAGCAGAGCCTTGTCGGTCAGGAGATATCGCAGCGCATCGTGGTGATTTCAGACCAAAGCTCGCAATCTGCGGATCTGGCCAATGAAAACCGCCAAGGCAGTAATGAGCTCAATGGTCGCGCCAACGAGTTGTACCAGCTAGTGAGCCGATTTACGGTGTAAATTGCCCTCAAAAAAACGGCCCATCGCAAGATGGGCCGTTTTTATTGGATGCCGTTCTGAGGACGCGCACTTTAAAAGCGCTTAGTTAGCCTCTGACTGCGTCATCGCAATAGCGAGCGCTTCCGCAACCTTGATACCATCAATGCCCGCAGACAAAATTCCGCCCGCATAACCCGCGCCTTCCCCAGCTGGGAAGAAACCTTTTAAATTGACACTTTGGTAATCTTTACCCCGTGTAATACACACCGGCGATGACGTTCGCGTTTCTACACCAGTGAGTAGCCCATCTTCTGTCGCAAAGCCTTTGATTTTCTTGTCAAACGCAGGGATTGCTTCACGAATCGCTTCAATCGCAAAATCCGGTAACGCTTTGGCTAAGTCGGTCAATTTAATACCCGGAGTGAACGATGGCTCCACCTCACCCAGTGCGCTCGGATCGCGACCTTTAAGGAAATCACCGATCTTTTGCGCCGGCGCATCATACGTCGCGCCGCCAAGCTCATAAGCCGCCGACTCTAATTGACGCTGGAACTCAATCCCAGCCAGTGGATGGCCTGGGTAGTCTTGCTCTGGGGTAATCCCTACCACAATCGCACTGTTGGCGTTGCGCTCTGCACGAGAATATTGGCTCATGCCGTTAGTGACCACGCGGCCCTCTTCTGAGGTCGCAGCCACTACCGTGCCGCCCGGACACATACAGAAACTGTAAACGGTGCGACCATTTTTACAATGGTGCACCAACTTGTAATCTGCCGCGCCTAAAATCGGGTTACCGGCATTTGGACCAAAGCGCGCTTCATCGATCATCGATTGTTTGTGTTCGATACGAAAACCGACCGAGAAAGGCTTAGCCACCATCTCCACACCGCGCTTATAGAGCATTTCAAACGTATCGCGGGCACTGTGACCTACGGCCAGCACCACATAACGAGACTGAATTTTTTCGCCATTGGAGAGCGTTAACCCCGTGATCTGGCCATTATCAATGTGGATATCATCAACGCGCGTGCTAAAACGAATCTCACCGCCGAGCTCAATGATTTTGGCGCGCATCTTTTCAATCATGGTCACTAGCTTAAACGTGCCAATGTGCGGCTTACTCACGTAGGCGATCTCTTCTGGCGCGCCCGCTTCCACAAACTCTTTGATCACTTTGCGACCATAGTGTTTTGGATCTTTGATTTGGCTGTAGAGTTTACCGTCAGAGAAGGTGCCTGCGCCGCCCTCACCAAACTGCACGTTCGATTCAGGATTCAGCGCGCGTTTACGCCAAAAACCGAAGGTATCTTTGGTGCGCTCACGCACCTCTTTACCGCGCTCAACAATGATAGGTTTGAAACCCATTTGCGCCAGAATCAAACCCGCAAACAAACCGCAAGGGCCAAAACCGATCACCACAGGGCGCTCGGTCAGGTCCGCGGGTGCGTTGGCGACAAATTTGTATTCCATATCCGGCGTTTCTTTGACGTGAGGATCGCTGACAAACGCCTCAAGCACCGCAGCTTGATCCGCCACTTCAACATCCAGCGTATAAATCAGCAAGATTTGCGTTTTTTTGCGAGCATCGTAGCCACGTTTAAAGACATTAAAGGAGAGGATCTGATCAGCGGGAATCGCCAGTTTTTTCACGATCGCCGCGAAAATAGCGTCTTCCTCGTGATCCAAAGGAAGTTTAATTTCAGTTAAACGTATCATACGAGTATCTCAGTTAGGATGGTGTCTTAGCGGCGCTGTCTACCTACACCGCTCACAATGGCGCGCATTTTACGTCAACTCGATTGGCCTGTCATACGAAAACCACTTTTTGTCTCGGCTGAGGATTGCTCAAACGCAGCGGGATGGGTATTATCGCCGATTCGAAAATGAACCAAGATGAGTGCGCACCATGGCCTTTGTCGTGACTGATAACTGTATCCAATGCAAATACACAGACTGTGTCGCGGTCTGCCCTGCTGATGCCTTCTATGAAGGCCCGAACTTCATGGTGATAAGCCCTGTAGATTGCATTGACTGCGGCTTGTGTGTGCCTGAGTGCGACGCCAACGCCATCTTCCAAGAAGAAGAACTCGCGGAAGATCAGCAAGTCTTTATTGAGTTAAATGCCGAACTTGCCGAACTGTGGCCCAATCTCACTGAAGTCAAACCCGCCATGGACGAGGCTGAAAAGTGGAATGGCGTGCCCAATAAGCTCGGCATGCTGGAGAAATAGACCGACGCTTGGCCTACTGATGCTGCCTGCGCAGGTTGTCTAAAATAATACCCGTCGCCATAGCGACATTCAGTGATTCTGCCCCGCCAAACGCCGGAATGGTGATTTTGTCACTCACATGCTGAGCGGCGTGCTCTCGAATACCGTGCGATTCACTGCCCATCAAGATGATGCCTTGCGGCGAAAACTGCGTCGTGTGCACACTCTCGCCCTCTAGAAATGCGCCATAAACGGGTAAATTGGCACTGGCAAGATAGGCAGGCAGGTCGCACTGCGTCACGCTGACGCGGCCAAAACTGCCCATGGTCGAACTGATGGTTTTCGGGTTGTAGGGGTCGGCGCAGTCCTGACTGGCGATGATGTGTTTAATACCGTACCAGTCGGCGACACGAATGATGGTCCCGAGATTACCGGGGTCGCTGACGCCATCTAATGCGATGAGCCAACCCTGCGCTTTTGGCACTGGCAAGTTAGGGATCGCCACCACGGCGATGGCCGAATTATTACTCACCAATGTGCTGGCTTTCGTCAACTCATCCAAACTCGCTTCGACACAGTCGTAATCGCTCAGCGCCTCTTGATGCTTGTCGAGAAAGTCTCGGGTGGCGAAAATCTGTTTGACCTCAAGATCACTCACGATGAGCTCTAGGACGTTCTTTTCACCTTGAACTAAAAACAGTCCATTGGCTTTACGCTGCTTCTTTTGTCCCAATGCGCGCAGTAATTTGAGTTGGTTTTTCGATATCATTCATCGCCCCGACGTGCGTTAACCCAGTAAAAAACTCGGGGAGTATAACCCTAAACCGCGCCGAGATGCGAGCGTTGACACCTAGCCTTTCAAGCACGTCAAACTGACGTGCTTTTCATGGTCAACATCCCTTGTGTCACGATGAAATCGATGATGGTGCTCAGCCCTTGGCTCTCTTTTAAGTTAGTAAACACAAACGGTTTGGTCGGGCGCATGCGCTGGGTATCCGACTCCATCACTTCAAGAGACGCTCCAACATACGGCGCAAGATCGATTTTGTTGATCACCAGTAAGTCAGAGCGTGTGATGCCTGGCCCGCCTTTACGCGGGATTTTTTCCCCTTCCGCCACATCAATGACGTAGATAGTCAGATCAGCGAGCTCAGGGCTAAAGGTCGCACTGAGGTTGTCACCGCCACTTTCAATGAACACCACATCGAGATTTTGATGGCGTTTGGCCAACTCTTCCACTGCGGCGAGGTTCATGGAGGCGTCTTCGCGGATCGCCGTGTGAGGACAGCCGCCGGTTTCAACACCGATAATACGATCAGGCTCAAGCGCCTCGGCGCGAGTGAGGATCTTCGCGTCTTCCTGGGTATAGATATCGTTGGTGACCACCGCGATATTGAGCTTGTCGCGGATCGCTTTGCACAGCACTTCCAATAGCGCGGTTTTGCCTGAACCTACCGGGCCGCCAATGCCGACCCTTAATGGCTGCTTGTAACTCTCCATTGTCCTTCTTCTCCAATTCTATGTGCAAAACTGCACAGTCGTTATGAGCGAAATAATCGTGTGTATTGTGTCTCGTGTAAGCTGCTAGCGATGGAGACGCTGGGGGTAAAGCTGCCCATCATCCACTCTTCAATCTGCCGAGCGTGCGCGATGGCGTCCTCAAATTCGTCGCTAAGAGCGATCAGCGCTCGCTGGCCATCCGTTTGACCAAGGGGCACCAATTTCACCCCAGCCATAATGAGATTTTCCGCCCAGCTCCAAAGGTAGCCTTGTTTGAGTGATTCAGGTTCGATCTGCCACTGCTCGGCGGCGACACACAAACCGAGCAGTTGATTGATTTTCACTTCAGGGTGATGAAACGCGTCGTGATCCACCCCCAGTTGCACCAAAAGCGTTTTGAGGGCGAGTCCTCGCTGAGACTCTTCGGCGCGCAACTCCTTGGTTTCACGACTGGCGTACAGGGTGTCACTGAGTGATTGAATGCGGGCCATGTCCGCATTCCCGAGCGCCTCGAAGTATCTGTCAATCAACGGCAGTTCTAAGGTCGCCACGCTATTGAACAGCATGTTGCTCAACCATTGGTGCATGCTCTCTTTGTCGGTCACCCATTGTGCTTCGACTGCCCACTCTAGCCCTTGCGAGTAGGTGAACCCGCCGATAGGCAAAGAGGGACTGATCAGCTGGAACAGTCGATACACCGCGCGAGGTTCGCTCATCACTGGCTAAATCCGTTACGGCAGCAGAATCAAAGCGCTGGCAGACGCGACGCCAACCGATAACCAAGGGCTCGACAACGCTCGGCCAAACTGTAAGCCCAGCACCATCAAACCGGCAGCGGCGGTCAACATGCCACTGGCAAAGGGAAGAACACTGCCCGTTGATTCAACGCCATGCGCGTAACCATGGAAGAACATCAGCCCAACGCTGAGGCCAACCGCCAAATTCAATAGCGGCTTGGAGCGATTGAATGACTGCCATATGGCGCCGCTGACCACAAACAGTGAGGCCCCAATCGCCAGCTCGACGCCACCAAAGCCGCCAAACACTTTACCTGCGCTCAGCCCCAGTAATAACGTCGCGAGTGCCGCTAGCATCAGCGTTACTTTACCGCGCCAACTGACCGATAGACACGCGGTCAGCATGCCGAACGCAATTAACATGACGAGGTGATCCAACCCGGTCACAGGGTGTGTCAATCCGGCCGAAAAAGAGCTGCCCTCATGGCTGGGGTGAGCAAATACTGGGCTTGCCATCGTGGTGGCGGCAAATGCGCCGACGGAGGGAATAAAAGAGATTCGCATAACACTGTCCTTGTAAGTCATCTATCCGTTGAAATAGGTTGAAAGAGAAACTGGCCACGCTGTCGTCAACGTTGACAACGCGCGTGCCCTATCAAAGCCATTTAGTGATGGTGATGATGGCCCCCAGCAGAACGCCCGCCATAAGCACCACTTTCTGGCTCAAAGGCCGCTTGCTCGACCGTCACTTTCGCGCCGAGCCCAGTGACCATGTCATCGAGTACGTGATCATGCTGGTAACGTACCCAACCAAACGCCACTTGCAACGGCACATGGCGGTTTCCTAAGTGGTAAGCAACGCGCGTTAATAAATGCAGGTCACTGCAGTAGACGGTCGAGACACTTTCTGGCGCGGCAATCACCTCAACCACCAATCCGCATGGGCTTTTGAGCTGCTCTCCCCCGCGTAAAATGTGTCCGCGAGGAAGAAATAGTCCCGCGTCACGGCCATCATCCAATTTGACCTTTAAACGGCTTTTGATACGGCTGTCGATCGGCAAACTGAGAAATGTGTGGGGTTGAATGGTTATCTCCTGAGCAATTTCCGTCAGTTCGATCATGGTTGTTCTCCTAGAATAAGAAATAGCGCTGCGCCATCGGCAGAACGTCTGCAGGTTCACACACCAGCAACTCGCCATCCGCGCGAACTTGATAGGTTTGCGAGTCCACTTCGATGTGCGGCTGCCAGTCGTTTAACTTCATATCGGCTTTACGGATGTGACGACAGTGGCTCACCACGCCGATTTGACTGCCTAAGCCCAGTTCAGCGGCAATCCCGGCTTGGTGAGCGGCTTGCGAGACAAACAGCATCGAGGTCTTTTGCGCCGCTTTGCCGTAGCTGCCAAACATGCCACGGTAATGGACCGGCTGTGGAGTGGGAATGGATGCGTTCGGGTCGCCCATCGGCGCCATGGCTATCATGCCGCCTTTCAAAATCACGCTCGGTTTAACGCCGAAAAAAGCCGGTTTCCACAACACCAAATCCGCCAATTTACCCACTTCAATTGAACCAATTTCATGGGCCATCCCGTGAGTGATCGCCGGGTTGATGGTGTATTTGGCAATGTAACGCTTCAAACGAAAATTATCGCTGTAGCTTGAATCTTGTTTCAAACTGCCGCGCTGCACTTTCATTTTGTGCGCCGTTTGCCAAGTGCGTGTGATCACTTCACCCACTCGCCCCATGGCTTGTGAATCCGAAGCGATCATCGAGAAAGCGCCCAAGTCGTGAAGAATATCCTCGGCGGCGATGGTTTCTCGGCGGATGCGAGACTCCGCGAACGCCACATCTTCTGCAATGGATGGTGAGAGGTGATGGCACACCATCAACATGTCCAAATGCTCATCGACCGTGTTAACAGTGTACGGGCGTGTCGGATTGGTCGACGACGGCAGCACATTGGCTTCACCGGCAGCGCGAATAATATCTGGCGCGTGACCGCCCCCTGCCCCTTCGGTGT
Source organism: Vibrio sp. R10-SG3-ISO3 (assembly GCF_059834225.1). NCBI lineage: Bacteria > Pseudomonadati > Pseudomonadota > Gammaproteobacteria > Vibrionales > Vibrionaceae > Vibrio > Vibrio sp. R10-SG3-ISO3. The sequence continues at coordinate 52,967 of NZ_JCBDHE010000023.1, forward strand.
GATAGGTGTGAATAACGCGACCACCTATCGCATTCAGTGTCGATTCGACAAAGCCGGACTCATTGAGAGTATCGGTGTGTATCGCCACCTGCACGTCCATCTCATCCGCTACCGTCAAGCAGGTATCAATTGAAGCTGGCGTCGTCCCCCAGTCTTCATGCAGTTTCAACCCCACCGCGCCCGCCGCAACTTGCTCTCGCAGTGCGTCAGGTTGGCTAGCATTACCTTTACCAAGCAAGCCAAAATTCATTGGAAATCCATCTAGGGATTCGAGCATGCGATGCATATTCCACGGGCCTGGCGTACAGGTGGTCGCATTGGTGCCGGTGTTCGGGCCAGTGCCGCCACCAATCATGGTGGTGACACCCGAGGCGAGCGCCTCTTCAATTTGTTGTGGGCAGATAAAATGGATGTGCGAGTCAATGCCACCAGCGGTCAGAATCGCCCCTTCCCCAGCCAACACCTCAGTGCCCGGGCCAATCACTATGGTGACGCCGGGCTGAACATCGGGGTTGCCTGCTTTGCCAATCGCGTGAATGCGACCATCTTTGACCGCCACGTCGGCTTTGACAATGCCCCAATAGTCGAGCACAACGGCATTGGTGATCACTAAATCTGGGGTTTCTTGGCTTGGCCTTTGACTCTGGCCCATGCCATCGCGAATCACCTTCCCGCCACCAAATTTCACTTCATCACCGTAGACGGTGTAATCTTTTTCTACCTCAAGCCACAATTCGGTATCCGCGAGGCGAACTCTGTCTCCGACTGTTGGCCCAAACATTTCGGCGTATGCCCGTCGAGAGATGCTTGCCATGACTTATCCTTGTCTGTTACGTGTGCGCATTACCCATCTGTCTATCAACTTGTCAGTAAACATGTCTGTCAACTGGGTGGTATAACGCCATCGAGCTATAACTTGCCCATCACCTTGCCTTGAAATCCGTACACTTCGCCTTTTCCGGCGTATTCCACTAGCTCAACGCTGCGTGATTGGCCGGGTTCAAATCGCGTCGCCGTACCGGCGGGGATATTGAGTCGAAACCCGCGCGCAAGCGCTCTGTCAAACACCAAGGCTTCATTCACTTCAAAAAAATGGTAATGCGATCCGATTTGAACCGGACGGTCACCGACATTCTCAACGCTCACTTTGACGGTGCGGCGGCCCACATTGAGCGCAATTTCACCGGCGGCGGTCTCAATTTGACCCGGCGCCCAACCCTTGCCGATTGTCGTCCCTGCCATCCCTGTATCTCCTTATCCTATTGACTTTGCCTTTCCCCATCACTGACTACACTATCGGCTCGTGCACGGTGACGAGTTTGGTGCCGTCAGGGAACGTTGCCTCAACTTGCACGTCCGGAATCATACTGGCGACCCCTTCCATGACATCCTCTACCGTAAGCAACGTACGCCCGTAATCCATCAATTCGGCGACGCTTTTTCCCTCCCGAGCGCCTTCTAAAATGGCGCTACTGATCAGCGCAATCGACTCTGGGTAGTTGAGTTTTAGCCCTTTTTCTTTGCGACTTTGCGCCAACAGGCCCGCGCAAAAAATGAGTAATTTGTCTTTCTCTCTCGGGGTGAGTTCCATTGCTATCCCTCGCAATTCATCGCTTTGTTCCGCCGAATGCACTCTCATGCTTATGGTTGAGTGTGCTTGTGGATGGGTAAGTCAGCTTGCATCCACACTCTCAGTCCACCTTGTTAGGTAGCCCAGATCCTCGGAGGCTGAGGCTTCTCGCCACACCAGTGCAACCTGATCTGCTGCCAAATACGCTCAAAACTGGCCAGAATCACTTCACTCCATTGACCCAATGCCCTGACGACTATCAGGTTTTCCAGCTGAGTGGCACCAATGACCAACGACGCCTTACCCACATCATCTTGTATAGAGCAGAGCAAGCTCTGTACCAGCTCGATTAAGTCCTCGTCCTGTGAGGAGATATAAAACGTGCCCATCATTGGAAAGCCGAGCAACCCCTTATTTATCAGATATTTATCGCCGCCTTTCATATTGAGCCCTTCGCTGAGTATTTTGCTCCCTTGGTAGTAAACCTCTGTTTTTCCTACCAAATGTCCACTTAAAAAGCCCTCATTTAGTGCGGGTCTCCCAAAACAGTGCATCTCCCAGCCCATAAATTGTGCATCACGCTCTAAGTGGATCTGTGTGTCTACTCGCACGTGGGCATCGGGGAAAAAGATGTTCTCTTGCGGTAGCCACTCTAAGGTGGCGTTTGACGCCACGCGCAATATTTGCGTCTGGCAAGCAAAACGCGCCGATGAACGATAAAACTTGGTAGCGCCGGGGGTCGTGACCAGTGCATGCCCCCCCTCTCGCACCTGCGCCTCGATGGCTAACGTGTCGCCGCCGACCACTCCGCCAGGCGGGTGCAACAAATAGGTATGGCACACGGGCCCCTCAGGATAGAGCGGGCGCTGTATCGCCAGCGGGCCTTGCTGCTGGCGCTCTTTGATCACCGTTTTATCTCCTCTGTCGGTAAAGAGCAGAGCCAGTTTTGCTTTCCAGCCAGAGCGAGTATCAGAATCGAGTTTTTGTTCAAGGCTGGGGTTGTCATTGGCATCCGTCAAGGCAAATGCCACAGCAGGGTCACACATCATACAGTTAGATACTCCTTAATCAGCGCGTCATTGAGCGCCTCCATGGGGCCATTGGCCACCGGCCGGCCGCGATCCAAAATGCAAAACTCATCGCCCACTTTGCGGGCGAAAGGCAGCTTTTGCTCCACCAGCAATACCGTCAGACCATATTGCTGATTGAGCATGCGAATGATGTCGCCAATCTCTTGCACTATATTGGGCTGGATGCCTTCCGTGGGCTCATCCAAAATCAGTAGACTCGGGTTGACCACCAGAGCACGGCCAATCGCCAGTTGCTGCTGCTGCCCTCCCGACAGATCGCCACCGCGGCGATGAAGCATCTCTTTAAGCACCGGGAACAGCTCGAAAATAAATTCTGGGATCTGGCGATCACCTTTGGCGCGAATCGGCAATCCCACTTCAAGGTTCTCTTGCACGGTGAGCATCGGAAAGATTTGCCGTCCTTGCGGCACATAACCGATACCGAGTCGCGGGCGATCTTCGGCGTCACGTTTAATTAATGACTGATCACCCAGTTTGATGTCGCCACTTTGTACCTTCACCAGCCCCATAATGCACTGCAATAAGGTGGTTTTCCCCACCCCATTGCGACCCATGAGTACGGTACATTTGCCTTTGGGGATCGTCATATTCAAGTCCCACAGGGTGTGGCTTTCGCCATAGAATTGGTTCAATCCATTGATGGTCAACATACTACTCTCCCAGATAGACCTGTTTGACTTGCGGATGGGCCTGGACGTGGTCCATCGTCCCTTCTGCCAGCACATGCCCCTGGTGGAGCACAGTGACATGGCTGGCAATTGAACGGACGAAATCCATATCGTGCTCAACGACCACGACCGAGTGTTTCCCGGCGAGCGAGTTAAGCAGCTCAGAGGTGCGATCCATCTCTTGATGCGTCATCCCCGCGACCGGCTCATCGATGAGCAACAGCTTCGGGTTTTGCATCAAGAGCATACCGATCTCAAGCCACTGCTTTTGACCATGCGACAGGTTACCGGCGAGTCGCCTTGCACTGTCTTGCAAATCAATCAGCGTGAGCACTGACTCCAATTTGTCTTTCTGCTCGCCTGATAGCTGCGCGATGTACGTACCCCACACAGAGCGTACGCCCGCCATCGCCAGCTCAAGGTTCTCCCACACGCTTAAGCATTCAATCACCGTCGGCTTTTGGAACTTACGTCCGATGCCGGCATTGGCAATTTGCGCCTCATTCATCTTCAGGAGGTTGATGTTGGAGCCAAGCCACACCGACCCACTGTCGGGTTTGGTTTTGCCCGTGATGATGTCCATCATGGTGGTTTTCCCTGCACCATTCGGGCCGATGATGCAGCGTAGCTCGCCCTCTTTGATGTACAAGTTCAAGTCGTTGATGGCTTTAAAGCCGTCAAAGCTTTTGTTGACGCCTTCGACATAGAGCAAAATGTTGTGCCGCGTATCAATCAACGGGTGGGTCTCGGGCTTGAGAAACGAAAAGACTTCATCACGACGGGTCAGTTGCTTGACCGAATCAGTCAATGTTGTGTGGGTCATGTTCATGCCGTCACCTCTTTGCTCTTATCTCTTTCCTCATCGCTTTCACTGCGACGCTTGGGCGTGTCGCCCCTCGCGAGCTTATCGCTGACAAACCCCATCAACCCTTTCGGGAAGTACATAGTCGAGAGCACGAACATGCCCCCGAGGGCAAAAAGCCACACCTCTGGGAACTCAACGGTGAACCAGCTTTTGGCGTAGTTGATCACCAAAGCGCCAACAATCGCGCCGAACAAGGTAGCGCGGCCGCCTAACGCGACCCAGACCACCACTTCAATCGAGTTGAGCGGCGCAAATTCCCCGGGATTGATGATGCCCACTTGCGGGACATAAAGCGCCCCCGCAATGCCCGCTATCACCGCAGAAAGGACAAACACCCACAGCTTGATGCCGTCGACGTCATAACCCATAAATCGAGTGCGGGATTCGGTGTCGCGAATCGCCAACGCCACGCGGCCAAGACGGCTGGCCACCACAGTACGGCACACCCAGTAGCTCAGGGCCAGCATCAGACCGGTGGCCATAAACAACACGATGCGCGTGCTGTCTTGCTGCAAGCTGTAGCCAAGTATGTCTTTAAAATCCGTGAGGCCGTTGTTGCCGCCAAAGCCCATTTCGTTGCGAAAAAATGCCAACATCAGGGCATAGGTCAGCGCTTGAGTGATGATCGACAAATAGACCCCCGACACGCGAGAGCGAAACGCCAAATAACCAAACAGGTAAGCCAGCGCCCCCGGCACTAATACCACCATCACACATGCGAACCAAAATTGATCAAAGCCGAGCCAGAACCACGGCAGCTCTTGCCAATTTAGAAACACCATAAAATCCGGCAGAATCGGATTCCCGTACACACCACGATCGCCAATTTGACGCATCAAATACATGCCCATCGCATAGCCGCCAAGAGCAAAAAAGGCGCCGTGGCCCAAACTCAAAATGCCGAGGTAGCCCCACACCAGATCCACCGCTAAGGCGAGCATGGCATAGCTGAGATACTTGCCCATCAAAGAGAGCGTGAATGTCTCAACGTGAAAGGGATGACCGACGGGCAGCAAGGTATTGGCCAAGGGCACTAACACCACCGCCAACAGAATGAGCGCCACGGTCACTTGGCCACCTTTGTCGCCTCGCATCGCCGACAGCACTACCGAGCGTGACTGAATAGATTGACTCATGTGAACTCCTTAACCTTCTGCCGCTCGGCCACGTTGTGGGAAGAGCCCACGAGGACGTTTTTGAATAAATAGGATGATAAACACCAGCACCAAAATCTTCGCCAATACCGCGCCAGCCCAAGGCTCCAATATTTTGTTAAACAGCCCAAGGCCGAGCCCCGCCACTAAGGTGCCCCACAGATTGCCAACGCCGCCAAACACCACCACCATGAAGGAATCGATGATGTAGGCTTGGCCCATATTGGGCCCCACGTTGGTGAGTTGAGACAGCGCAACACCTGCAATACCGGCCACCCCGGAACCTAAGCCGAACGTCATGGCATCGACACGCTCTGAGCGGATCCCCATCGCACGAGCCATCGCTCGATTTTGCGACACCGCGCGCACTTGCAGACCCAAAGGTGTTTTTTTCAAGACCATCACCAAACCAATGAACACGCATGCGCAAAATAGGATGATGTACAAGCGGTTATAGGTGAGAGAGAGCATGGGGTTGATGTTGAGTGCACCGGACATCCAATCCGGCGTGCTGACTGAGCGGTTAAGCGGCGAAAACACCGAGCGCACCGCTTGTTGCAGAATCAGGCTGAGACCAAACGTCGCCAGCAAGGTTTCCAGCGGTCGTCCGTACAAATGGCGAATCACGCTGCGTTCAATCGCAACACCCACCAACCCAGAGACGACAAATGCCGCCGGTATAGAAAGTATCAACGCCAACCCAATGTGATTGGGCATCAACTGCTGCATAACGTAAGTGGTGTAAGCGCCAAGCATGATAAGCTCACCGTGCGCCATGTTGATCACGCCCATCACACCAAAGGTGATCGCCAAGCCAATACCGGCCAACACCAATACCGAGCCTAAACTAAGACCAAAGAAAAGAGTCTCCACCCCCGAATACAAACGCTGGCTTTGTTGGTAGCGGTCGAGGGCCTTTTGCGCCGCCTCAATCACTTCCTCATCTTGCTCACGGCTTAACACTGCATTGAGGGTTTGCACCACCACTGGCTGTTTGTAATCCGACAACAGCGCAATCGCGGCCGTTTGGCCCGGATCACTCGCATTGAGGGCACTGTCCACCGCCAACGCCAGATGCAATTGATCAATCACCGCGGGCGAGGTTTCGCTCACCAGACGCTTTTTAAACTTAGCCACCACACTGGGCTCTGTATTGCCCACCAGCGCCGTCACCGCCGCAAGTCGCACCGCTTCATCGGCACTGCTTAAGCCCAGTGAGGCGATTTCAGCGCGAATCAGACCGCGCAACGCGTTATTCACCCGCACTTTGCTAAACTGGCGTTTACTTTCAATAACGAGTGTCTCACCCGTCCAAACCTGAGTGGCGGTTTGTTGCGTTTTGAGCTCTGGCGCGATGTAAAGGTCTTGCTCGTTGGCTTTTAAGCTGTAGAGATCGCCTTCTAGCCATGCGGTCAAAATAGGCTTCGCTACCTCGGCTGGTTGCGACTCCACCAGCCAAGTCATGGCTTGCTCTTTCGCTTGATTGTTCTTGCCATTGAGTATGCTGGCAAAGTCTTCCTGACTTTGCGCATTGGCGAGATTCAACCCGATCAGGCTCAATAGACTGATCCACATAAACTTGATAATCGGCACACTCCTTGGCCTCATGATGTCTGTCCTTGCGTGGGTGAAAAGGAAAGGGTCTCAACGGAAAAAAGACGCCCAGCTTCCACGTAAAAGCCGGGCGCCAATCGTGGAGATTAATTAGAACCTGAACACTGCTTGGTTTCGACGTTAAACGCGCCGCAAGAGAAAGGTTTCGACCAGCTTGAGAACAGTTTCGCCGACTCAGGAAGGTAATCAGACCAAGCATCACCAGCGACTAAACCTGTTGTTTCCCACACCACATCGAACTGACCGTCATCTTGGATTTCACCAATCAAAACCGGTTTGGTGATGTGGTGGTTAGGCATCATGGTCGAGTAGCCCCCTGAGAGGTTAGGAACAGAGACACCAATCAATGCATCTTGCACGGCTTGTGCGTCGGTCGTACCTGCGTTCGTCACCGCTTGCGCCCACATGTTAAAGCCGATGTAGTGCGCTTCCATTGGGTCATTCGTGACACGCTCTTCACTGCCAATGAACGCTTGCCACGTTTCGACAAACTCTGCGTTGCTGTCTGTATCGACACTCATAAAGTAGTTCCAAGCGGCAAGGTGGCCCACCAGTGGTGAGGTATCCATACCCGACAGCTCTTCTTCACCCACAGAGAACGCCACCACGGGGATGTCTTCCGATGAGACGCCTTGCGCCCCAAGCTCTTTGTAGAAAGGCACGTTCGCATCGCCATTGATGGTCGAGACCACCGCGGTTTTCTTCCCTTCTGCGCCAAATTTCTTGATGTCAGAGACAATTGACTGCCAGTCAGAGTGACCAAACGGCGTGTAGTTGATCATGATGTCAGACTCACCCACCCCTTTGGCTTTGAGGTACGCTTCCAAGATCTTATTGGTGGTGCGCGGATAGACGTAATCAGTGCCCGCCAATACCCAGCGCTCAACGCCGAGTTCATTCATGAGGTAATCAACCGCAGGGATCGCCTGCTGATTTGGTGCGGCGCCAGTGTAGAAGACGTTTTTCGACGACTCTTCCCCTTCATATTGAACCGGGTAGAACAAGATGCTGTTGAGCTCTTCAAACACAGGCAACATGGATTTGCGTGATACCGACGTCCAACCACCAAACACCACGTCGACTTTTTCTTTCTCGATCAATTCACGCGCTTTCTCTGCAAACAATGGCCAGTTAGACGCAGGGTCCACCACCACGGCTTCGAGTTTTTTACCTAGCAAACCGCCTTTTTTGTTCTGCTCATCGACCAACATCAGCACGGTGTCTTTCAGTGTGGTTTCACTGATCGCCATCGTCCCGGACAACGAGTGGAGCACACCGACTTTGATCGTCTCTTCTGCGTATGCCAAAGAGGAGCTCAGTGCGAGTGTGGTGCCCAAAGCGGCCAGTTTCAGTTTGAACGTCATGTTCATAGTGGCTATCTCCTTATAGATGAATGGTTATTCAACCTGTCGGTATCTATATCCAACCAATCCAAAAAGGGTGCCAATAAAACTCGTTCAACAATTTAATTTTAACTCATTGAATTATCGTGATTTTATTCTAATCCGCTTCTTAATTGTGCAAGGACGGTTATTTTTTGCGCTGTATATTAGTGCAATCGATTCTCTCCTCTCACCATTTTGGTCTGACCTTAACCCCAAAAAAGAAAACTTGATGCATATCAGTCAGGTAGTTCAGCCGAACGCACCCATCCAGACCAAAACCATAACGGCAAGCAGGATGAGATTGTGCATTCATCCCCAGTAACGAAAACATGCTATGCTCCGAGTTCAGTCTGGCAATCAAAAGGAATAAAGAATGAAAAAAGTGGCGTTTATCACTGGTGCGACATCTGGATTTGGCCGAGCCGCGGCAGAGCGTTTTGCACAAGCGGGTTGGTCATTGGTGCTCTCTGGTCGCCGCCTCGAGCGTTTAGAGGCACTGAAAGCCGAACTCAATGTGCCTGTGCACATCATTCAACTTGACGTTCGTGATTCAGACGCGGTGAAACAAGCCGTGGCAGAACTGCCAAGCGAATTTGCCGCCGTGCGACTGCTCATCAACAATGCCGGTCTGGCATTGGCTCCGCAAGCGGCGCAAGACGTCGAGCTTGATGACTGGAAAACCATGATTGACACCAACGTCACAGGATTGGTGAATGTCACGCACGCGCTACTGCCGACCTTGATCCAATCTGGCGCCGGCAGCACCATCATTAATGTGGGATCTATTGCCGGACAATGGCCCTACCCAGGTAGCCACGTCTATGGGGCAACCAAGGCGTTTGTTCAACAATTTAGCTACAACTTGCGCTGTGATTTGCTCGGCACCGGTGTACGTGTGACTGACATTGCGCCAGGCATGGCAGAAACCGAGTTCACTTTGGTACGCACCAAAGGCGATCAAGCGGCGTCCGATAAGCTCTACAACAGCACTACCCCACTCACCGCGCAAGACATTGCCGAACAGATGTTCTACGTGGCGACGCTACCCGATCACATCAACATTAACCGCCTTGAAGTGATGCCGACACGTCAAGCATGGTCTCCTTTTGCGGTTGACCGCGATTAAGCGATGATTCAACTAGAGCGTGGTGAACTAATCAGCGCTGCGCTCTAGCCAAAATATTTCTTCTCAAACGCCTCAACAGGCAATGGCTGCGAGTAAAAATAGCCCTGATGACGCGCCACCCCGACTCCCTGACAAAGGCTGCTTTGGTACTCGGTTTCTATACCTTCAGCCACGGTATCGTACTCTAGACTGGTCGCAAACAGACAGATGGCCGTAAAGAGTTGCTGAGCGCTTTTCTCTTCAACGTTCGCCATGAACGATTTGTCGATCTTAATGATATCAATCGGGTAATCTTTGAGATGCGAGAGCGACGAGTAGCCAGTACCAAAATCGTCCACCGCAATTTTGAACCCCAGCCCACTGAGCTGTTGCAGCATCTCAGTTGAAGCGCCTTCTGCGACCAAACAGTTTTCCGTGATCTCCAACTCCACCTGACTCGGAGAGACTTCATAAAATGAAAGATACTCTTCAAGCTGTGTTTTTAAACTCAGCTCTGTCAACTGCTTGGGTGAGACATTAATCGCGACCACAAACGAGGCGCTAAAGCGTGCAAATTGCTCTTTCCAAATTTTGAGTTGATCAAACGCCGCGCGAAATACCCAATGACCAATTTCGATCATCAAATGAGACTCCTCCGCGATCGGAATGAAGTCGGTAGGTGACACAATACCCAGCTTTTTGTGATTCCAGCGCAGCAGTGCCTCTGCCCCCACTAAGTTGGCGTTGCGGTCAAACTGAGGCTGAAAGTAGAGTTCAAACTCATCATTTTGAATCGCGCGTTTAAGATCGTTTTCAATGCGTATGCGCTTTTCAATCAAGTTATGAAACTCTTTCGAGTAATACTGCGCTTGATTTCGACCTTGATCTTTGGCTCGGTACAAGGCGATGTCGGCACACTTGGTTAATTCTACGGAGTTAGTGGCACACTCTGGCGCGGAAGCGATGCCAATACTGATGGTCATATCAATGCTATGGCTCTCCACTATGATCGGCTCTTCAAACGCTTTAAGCAGGCGCAGGACCAATAGGTGGACGTGATTTTTCATCTCAAGGTTTTGGATAATAATGGCAAACTCGTCGCCACCGATGCGGCACAAGTAATCACTTTTTCGTGAGCAATGGGAGAGACGCTGCGCCACATGCCTAAGGACCGCATCACCGACAACGTGGCCAAGGCTATCATTGATGTCTTTGAACTTATCGAGATCAATCAACAGGAGCATTAATGGCTTTTTCGAGCGAGAAGCAATCAATAGTGCTTTTTTTAAGGTTTCATCAAAAAAGTAGCGATTACTCAACCCAGTCAAACTGTCCTCTTCTGCCATACGTTTGAGCTCGGTGTGTTTGGCTTGAATCTGCTGCTCGAGGTAGTAGCGTTCGGTGGCAATCACGATAGCGCGACGTAATCGCGACGCGGTGATCTCTTTTTTCATGATGAAGTCTTGCGCACCCACTTCAATGCACGACAGCGCCAACTCCTCATCATTGCTGTGGCTGAGCATCACAATCGAGGTAGAGAAATCGCTCACACTCCTCAATTGCATCAGCACTTCAATACCATTGGATGGTGGAAGCTGATAGTCGAGCAAAATCACATCATATTTATTGGCGAGCGCCATCTTGAGCCCTTCATGGGCCGTCGTTGCTTCGTCGATCTCCTGGATGGGTAAATCGGTATCGCGCAAAGTCCGAATCGCAGCAATTCTATCGATGGTATCATCGTCAATAATCAAGATTTTCATCAGTCAAATCCCATCCTTATGGAGTAAAGGTTAGATTGGCGCGCTCGATGGTTAGCGCGGCAAAGTACGGCTGTTTGGGCCAACTAAAACGGAACGTGCAGCCCTGTTCAAGGTTGTTTTCTAATCGATAGTCGCAACCATAGAGATCGAGCGTTTTCTTAATAATCGACAGGCCAAGGCCACTGCCTTCTACTTTGTCTCTTGGTTGCAGAGTGTGGAAGAGTTCAAACACTTTCTCTTGATAGGCCTCTGGAATGCCTGGCCCGTCGTCTTGTACGGTAAACACATAGCGGTCATCGATTTCCGTGGCGGTCACGCGAATCAACCCCTTGGCTTTGTCATGATGCTTAATCGCGTTGCCAATCAGGTTTCTCAGTACCATTTCAAGCGGCGTAACTAAGGTAGAGATCTCACCCAACTGATCGTCATACTCTAAGGTGATCCCTGTCGGCGGGCTAAGCAGCTCAAAAATCTCTTCAGTCTTATTCCCAACATGAAACAGATCTAAGCTCCACTGTTTCCTGCCTACACGCGAATAAAGCAGCAGATCATCGAGCAAGCGCTCCAAACGACTGACTCGATTTTGCAATAAGGCGGCGTACTGCTCTGTTTGCTCAGTGAGATGGGGTTTTAAGTCATCGATGGTCCAAGTAACCAACTGGGATATGCCACGCAAGGGCGCTTTTAAATCATGGGAAGCGACGTAAGCGAACTGATCCAGTTCGTGGTTGGCCTCTTCGAGCGCGTGGTTGCGCTTCTCTAAATCGGCCGTCACTTGTTCTAAGGTTTGAGTGCGCAACTGCAAATCTTGGGTGGCTTGATCGGCGTACTGCTGAGCACGCTCTTTCTCACGACTGAGCATCAAGAAAATGACCAGTAGCAGAACATCAACCAATAGACCAAACACTAAGATCAGCGCAGGTTGACTCAGGCTTTGCTGCTCTTTAAATAGCAGCGAGGACTGAACATGAAACACCCAAGTACGACCATACAAATCCAAACTGATTTGCTCAGAAAACGTCGGATCAGCATCGTAATGACGGTTGCTATCATTGAGTTCACTGTAGAGCTCCGTGTCGCCATCATAGATGCTGAAATTCACTAAACGTGTACTTCTGTCGAGCGTACCATCCATCAATTTGTAGACCACAAAAGGCGCGTAGACTAAACCCTGAAAATCGCCGCCACTTTCACCATATTGATTGTTTTCCATACCTTGGCGATACCACGGGGCATAAAAAAGAAAGCCCGGCGTGCGCTGAGAATCTTGTACCAAGACGATCGGCCCGGTGATGCTGGCCTGACCGCTCGATTTTGCCCGCTGAGCCGCACTGTAACGATTGGTTTCATGCGCCATGTCTAGACCCACCGCTTTGAGATTGTCTTGCTGAGGCTCGATGTAAGTGATAGGCCAATACTCCTTGCCAGAGCGCGTGGGATGCATGGCATAGGTCGCCATCGTCTCACGCTGCCAAGACAAATACGTCGGTACTTTCTCTTCTGGCACGTAATGAATCACACCAATCCCGTTGATGCCCGGGAACCGAGATTCGATGCGCAGCTCATCGGCAAACACTTTCCAATCCGCGCGGCTCGCCGCTCTATCAAGCATGTGTAGCGCAGAGACGCCGGCCCATAGCGCTTCCTCATACTTCTCCATCCGCTCATGAACCAAGGCGACCAATTGTTTGGCTTGATGTTGAAATTGAACCTTTGATTTCTGATGACTCTGTTTGAGCGTCACTTGCCAAGCAGTCAGCGTTAACGCAAGCGAAAACACAATCACGACCCAGTGATACCAATGCAGGACGCGAGGCGCCCGGACAGCAGAACGGAACAACGAGCTTTTCAGCATTCAACCTAGCCTGTTTTTGTGAGGTATTTAGTAATCACTCTAGTCTATTTCTTTCCACCCTAACTCAGTCAAAAGCACTAACTGGTCAATTTGTGAGCTCCCGCTCTAATTTGTCTCAATAATATTAAAAACGACAATAGTTACAGTTCAATATACTGCGATAAGCCATCAAGAGCTCTTCTCGCGAGAGAAACACGCTACTGGTCGATCAGCTCTGGTGAGTGTTTCAACATTTCCACCAACCCCTGCCTAACAGAATCGGAGCACCCTTTAAGCCAAGCTGCGGCCAAAGGTAAACCGATATGGCTGTGTCCCTCTATCTCCCTAAAACACACATTCGATGGGGCGACACCGGTTGACCAAGAAGGCACAATGGCTAACCCCATTTCCTGAGCAACCAAATTCAAAATCGTCTGCTTTTCATTAGCCACTTGTGAAATCGTGGGCTGAAAGCCTGCAGCCTGAAACAACTTAAAAGTCAGGTCGTAACTATGAGGTCTGTCTTTGCGGTTCGGTACGATCATCGGAAAATCCGCAATCAAGTCGATGGTGACACGCTCGAGCGTCGCTAATGGATGAGAGTCTGGCAGTGCCAAGCGCAGTGATTCATGGCAAATAGGCTCGATTTCAATGCGTTCACTCAGACTGTCCGGCGGTCGGATGAGCGCCAAATCAATCGTGCCGGAGAGCAGCTTTGGAATCAGGCGCTTAGTTTTATCCTCGATGATACGAATCGATGCGTTCGTATGAGAGCGCTTATATTTAAGAATCAATTTCGGCAGCAACCCAATCGCGGCGCTGTCAATTGCCCCGACGCGCAATGTGTGAGGCGAACCAATCCGCAAGTTTTTGTACCGATTTTCTACCGCATCTATCTGATCAATGAGATGACACGCATCAAAATAGAACTGCTGACCAATCAACGTCAGCTCCACGCTTCTCGTCGAACGATTAAACAGTACGAGCCCCAGAGATTGTTCGAGCAACTTAATCTGTCGCCCAAACGCGGCGGGTAGCATGTTCAAACTTTGTGCAGCGCGCCCAAAATGTAGAGTGTCGGCGGCGGCGATAAAACACCTAAGCTGTTCCGTCTTCATCTTACCTCCTTATTATATCGTTAATTTATATAATAGAATGCCAGTGATAACAATTTATTTACATCTCATAATCAAAATCTAACAAGTAAGAAGGTAACCATTATGTCAACATACAAAATCGCGACCATTCC
>NZ_JCBDHE010000024.1:0-3827 GCF_059834225.1 Vibrio sp. R10-SG3-ISO3
AAACCGATGCGATGGAATTCCTCATTGATAAGTTGGCCATGACCAAGACCAATGATGAATTTTTCGATGCCATGCGCAGACAGTAATAAGCAAGTTTGAATAAATGAACGCCACCCAACCCGGGTGGCGTTTTTATTTGCATTCTCCGCTATTCCTATCCACAATAAGTGAAATGTTACAAGGAGGTTAACATGCAACAAGGAATGTTGTCGTCACTTCTCCTCTCGGCATCTCTACTGGTGGCTCACCCCGTCTCGGCAACACCCATGGAGCCGGAAAGAGCGCAAGCGTTGCTCGCCGATGAGCACATTGAACTGAAAGTGGCTGAGCTGCTGCAATACGCCATCGAAGACAATATCGACACACTCAAATTTGCGTTAGATCGTTTGTCACTCCCACAGCAGGAAGTGGCGCGTTATCTATTATTGAAAAAGTTTGAAGATCAAGAGTTAGCGCTCACGTCGAAAATGGCTTTGTTTGTTGAGCAGCAAAAACGTCGCGTACCTACCTATCAAGTTTTGGAGGTCGGTGATGGTTATGAGTTTTCAACCCCCGCGTTTAATTATCCGGCGATTGCGAGTCGTCTGCTGAAGCAGTGGAAGCAGGGGCAATCGGCATTGGAATTTGTGCTAGCGGCAGAGCGTCAGGAGCTGAATCTGAAACAGTGGTTATCGGGCAGCGACTATCAGGTGCAGATGAGAGAGTCCTTGTTCATCCGCGAGCTAGATACCTTGTCTCAGCAAGCGGTCTTAGCATTGGCGGCGCAGCTGACAGATCAAACGGTCACCAGTTGGCTTCCTTCATCGGCAGTCATGGTGCGCTTGGCGCAAGTCAGTGAAGACCCAGGTGTTTACAAACTGATCTGGCTAACCAAAGCGGACTTTAATAGCCAGCAAGAACTGGCGAGGCTCGCTGATGTGGGCGACGAGTTTGCTCTGCAGCAAATCATGCGTGCATCTACGAATCCTGCCTTGAAAGCATCGGCGATTGAGGCGTTAACGCGCATTAAACCGATGTCACCAGAGGTGAAGGAATTTCTTATCGCCAAAATGGCCATTCGTGAAGAGGCGTCAATGGTGGCAAGCGCGCTCGCCAATCAAGGTTATCGAAGCTGGCTTGAAGAGTTAGCCAAGACCAACCAAACCGTACGCAGTCATGCCATTTTGAGTGTGTTAACCCAATAAGACCCTGCACAAAAAGGGGATCGGACGGGCGAGGTTTTTGATATACTGATGCGATATTAATCAGCCAGAAAAAGCCCATGAGTTTTAAGGATTTAAGAGACTTTATCGACTTCCTCGAGCAAAAGGGGAAGCTTAAGCGCATTACTCACCCGGTTGACCCCGCTTATGAAATGACAGAGATCAGTGACCGAACACTGCGTGCGGGTGGTCCTGCTCTGTTGTTTGAAAACCCCATCGGTTACTCCATGCCTGTCCTTACCAACCTGTTTGGTACGCCAGAACGTGTCGCGATTGGCATGGGGCGTCAGGAAGTCAAAGAGTTGCGGGAAGTGGGTAAACTGCTTGCCTACCTGAAAGAACCCGAACCCCCTAAAGGGTTTAAAGACGCGCTCGACAAATTACCTGTCTTTCGGCAAGTCCTGAACATGCCAGCGAAACGCTTGCGCCGCGCACCGTGTCAGGAGATCGTTTGGCAAGGTGAGCAGGTCGATCTCGATAAAGTCCCCGTGATGAGTTGTTGGCAAGAAGACGTGGCGCCGCTGCTCACCTGGGGATTGACGGTTACGCGTGGCACCAAGCAAAAACGACAAAACCTCGGGATTTATCGTCAGCAAAAAATTGCCAAAAACAAGGTGATCATGCGCTGGCTCGCGCATCGTGGTGGCGCACTTGACCTACGTGATTGGATGGAGACGCATCCAGGTAAACCGTTCCCAGTCTCTGTCGCCTTTGGTGCGGACCCTGCCACCATACTTGGCGCCGTTACGCCGGTACCAGATACCTTGTCTGAGTATGCTTTTGCCGGTCTATTGCGGGGCAGCAAAACCGAAGTGGTGAAATCGGTGAGTAACGATCTCGATGTTCCTGCGAGTGCAGAGATCGTATTGGAAGGATACATTGACCCAAATGAGTTTGCCGATGAAGGTCCATACGGTGATCACACCGGGTATTACAACGAAAAAGAGCAGCATCATGTGTTCACCGTGACGCACATTACAATGCGTCAAAATCCCATTTATCACAGTACCTACACTGGCCGCCCGCCCGATGAGCCCGCTGTGCTTGGGGTGGCGTTGAATGAAGTGTTTGTGCCGATTTTGCAAAAGCAGTTCCCGGAGATTGAAGATTTTTACCTACCGCCGGAGGGGTGTTCGTATCGCATGGCTGTGGTGACGATGAAGAAGCAGTACCCGGGCCACGCGAAGCGCGTCATGATGGGTGTGTGGTCTTTTTTGCGCCAGTTCATGTATACCAAGTTTGTCATCGTGTGCGATGAATCTGTCGATGCCCGCGATTGGGGCAGTGTCGTCGCGGCGATGAGCCAGCATGTCGATCCGCTGCGTGATAGTTTATTCATTGAAGATACCCCGATCGATTCCCTTGATTTTGCATCGCCAGTCGCGGGTCTAGGTTCCAAGATGGGTCTCGATGCGACAGTGAAGTGGGATGCAGAACGTGTGGGTCGAGCCGAGTTGCCCGCCAGCGCTAGGCTATCACAGGACGCCATCCGTCAATTTATTGCTCAGAATGACAACGTCCGAACGATACACATTCCAGAAACCGCTCACGGTGATGGCGTGGCCATTGTGACGATGAATAAGCAGCAGGCTGGAGAATCAGCGTCACTCGGACACCACACCCATCAGTGGTTAGCGCAGCACACGCGACCTAAGTTCATTATTCTTTGTGATGATGACGTCGATGCTCAAGACTGGAACGACGTTATCTGGGCGGTGACAACACGGATGGATCCATCGCGCGACAGCCTACGTATTGCAGCGACAGATAATCAATCGTCATGCTTAGTGCTTGATGCCACCAATAAAATCGAAGGGCTTGAAGTGACGCGCGAGTGGGGCTCGCCTATCAAGAAAGATCCGGACTTAGTGGCAAAAATCGATGCTATTTGGCCCGAGTTAGGTATCCTATGACGTATCAAGTCATCTTGCATCCAGGGGCAATCGCCTTTGATATGCAAGAGGGAGAAACGGTGCTGGAAGGGGCGCTCAACAATCAATTACCTTTCCCACACCGTTGTCAGGTCGGTGCATGCGCAGCCTGTTTGTGCCGGATAATAAAAGGAACAGTGAAGTATCAATTAGAACCTATGCTGACAGAGAAAGAGCAGCAAGAAGGGTGGATATTCGCTTGTCAGGCTCTCGCAACGAGTCATTTAGAACTTACTCTAGAGGAGTGAGTTAGAGGAATACCATGACAATCCAATGTAAAGTAAAGTCTATTCAGCCGTTAGCTGCGAATACATTTCAAATTTTGCTCCATCCACAACAGTCGGTTGCGTTCAAAGCTGGCCAATACCTTACTGTGGTGATGGGTGAGAAAGATAATCGCCCTTTTTCTATTGCCAGTAGCCCGTGCCGCCATGAAGGCGAACTTGAACTTCATATCGGCGCAGCGGAACACAACGCTTACGCCCTTGAAGTGGTGGAAATGATGCAACACGCGCTGCAAACCCAAAGCGACATCACCATAGATGCACCACACGGCGATGCTTGGCTACAACAAAATAGCGAGCGACCACTATTATTGATTGCTGGAGGAACCGGCTTCAGTTATGTACGCTCCATTCTCGATCATTGCTTGTCCCAATCTTTAGAGAATGACATCTATCTTTATTGGGGAGCG
>NZ_JCBDHE010000025.1:0-26589 GCF_059834225.1 Vibrio sp. R10-SG3-ISO3
GTGCACATCGGCGTTATTGGCCAACTTAAGTAAGATCAGTTTGCTGATGGGCGATCCGGTTTTGGCTTTCATCAGGGTGGCGACTAGGGTGTGGCTCATGGGTTCTCCTCGGCTTTGTTATTGGAATGTAAACAACAAACAAAACAGCCTCTTATTGATTAGGGTTCGCCATACGGCAGAAATGCCGCGCGAATTGGTGAGGTTGCAAGCCGCCTCACGCCTGGCCGTTCTTTGGCTCATTGGATATGCACCTAATTTTGTACACACTCGCATTTTTGCCTTTGTTCGCTCGGGCTGTACAAATCGCCAGTATTTCGCCAACCCTAATGGCGAAATGTCGCGTAGAGTGTCGCCTCCTGATTGAGAAGGGAGTTGCTATGCCTGTGTGTCACCAATACAGTGAATGGGCGATTCGTCGCCTCTGCTACGTGTATTCCCCCTTTGACCCAACCCTAGAGGAGATCTATTTCCCCACCTACCCACACTGCCCCATCAGCCGTGAGGGGTTTATCGCCCTAATTGCCCAGGCCAACGCTCAGAGCCTCTAGGCTATGAGCTCACCTACGCCCTATGGGTAAAAGGCTGTAATTTGGCAAACCTTGCCAAACAAACCGGTGCGGATCTGCAAACGCTCGAACGCGCCATGACCGCCTTTATCAACACCCTCACCACCGAACACCCCTAACCCACAACCCATTACCCCTAACCCATTACCCATTACCCATTACCATCATGAGGAAATTCGATGACCCCAACTCCAACAAACCACACCCCATCACCCATCACCTCACTACATAATTCACACTACCCTCTAACCACGATCACCGTGCATTGCAGCGCGACCCGTGCCGAGCAGGGTATTGGCGTGAGCACCATACGCGCCTGGCACCGGGCAAAAGGGTGGCGAGATATTGGCTATCACTTTGTGATCACGCGCGATGGGCAAGTAGAGGCGGGTCGGCCTCTCACGCATATCGGAGCCCATGTGCGTGGCCACAATCGCGGCAATATTGGCATTTGTGTGGTGGGCGGATGTGATGAGCAAGGCGGCGCGCAAGACAACTTCACCCTCGCCCAGCGCAAAGCGCTGTTTGCGTTAATCGAGCGGCTGCAGCAAGAGCATGGCATTACCGATGAGCAGGTCAAACCGCACCACGCCTTTGCCAACAAAGCCTGCCCGGTGATGGTGCTTCACCCTGTCCAATCCGTTTCTGTGGCTAAGCAAACTAACAAGGAGACCCTATGAGCCTTTGGAGCCGTATTTTTGGTAGCCCGTCGTTTATCGATAAAAGCCTAGAAGCCCTCACCGACACAGGAGATGCGATGTTTTTCACCAACGAAGAGAAAGCCAAGCACAAACTCGCCCTGCTCAAAGCGTTTGAACCGTTTAAGTTGGTTCAACGTTATATTGTGCTGCTGTTTACCATCCCTTATGTGTTGCTCCATTCGATGGTGGTGATCGGCTGTATGCACGGTTTTGAGTGGCAACCCATCAGCGAGATGATTAATGAGGCGTTCGGGTACCCGGTCCTTGCGGCGATTGGGCTGTACTTGACGGGAGGGGTGGTTAAGAAGAGTTCTTAAAAGTTCCTAGTTCCTAGAGGGGAGCTCCTAGTGGAAGACAAGTGCCTAGTTCCTAGAATTAGATGCGTAGAAGTGATTTATCTATCGTTCAAGCAGCGCTATGGGGGCTTTAGCCTTATTTAACGCAACCCCACCACACACCCTCTAGGAACTAGGATCTAGGCACTAGGAACTTATCCGCTGTACCTGATATACTTCGCCCATAACGAACAATTTCTAGGCTGAGGTAAACAAACGTATGATCATCGTAACAGGTGGCGCGGGCATGATTGGCAGTAACATTGTCAAGGCGCTGAATGAGCAAGGTATTAACGATATTTTGGTGGTCGATAACCTGAAGAACGGCAAAAAGTTTCAGAACTTGGTGGATCTGGATATTGCTGATTACATGGATAGAGACGACTTCCTTGTTCAGATCATGGCGGGTGAGAACTTTGGCCCGATTGAAGCCATCTTCCATGAAGGCGCATGCTCTGCGACTACCGAGTGGGATGGCAAGTACATGATGCTCAACAACTACGAGTATTCCAAAGAGCTGCTGCACTACTGCCTAGATAGAGAGATCCCGTTCCTTTACGCCTCCTCAGCGGCTACCTACGGTGAGACGGATACCTTTATTGAAGAGAAAGAGTACGAAGGCGCATTGAATGTGTACGGCTACTCCAAACAGCAGTTTGATAACTACGTGAGACGCGTGTGGGAAGATGCCAAAGCCCACGGCGAGACGCTCTCTCAAGTGACAGGCTTCCGCTACTTCAACGTCTACGGCCCGCGTGAGCAGCACAAAGGCTCGATGGCCTCTGTCGCGTTCCACCTTAACAACCAGATGAACGCAGGCGAAAATCCGAAACTGTTCGCCGGTAGCGAGCACTTTAAGCGTGATTTCGTCTACGTGGGTGATGTGGCAGCAGTGAACTTGTGGTTCTTTGAGCATGGCGTATCAGGGATTTTTAACCTTGGTACGGGTAATGCTGAATCGTTTGAAGAAGTAGCAAAAGCCGTGATCAAGTACCACGGCAAAGGCGAGATTGAGACGATTCCGTTCCCAGAACATTTAAAAGGCGCATACCAAGAGTACACTCAAGCAGATCTAACAAAACTGCGCGCAGCGGGCTGTGAGCATGAGTTTAAGACGGTGGCGGAAGGGGTCGCGGAGTATATGGGGTTGGTGAATAAGTAACGGGTGATGGGTTGTGGGTGATAGGTAATGGGTAATGGGGTGAGAACCTAGTTCCTAGTTCCTAGTTCCTGGAAGAGTATCGGGTATTTATGAGTTCAATTCGAAACGATTATGATCCTAAGGCGTATAATCCGACGTTTCGCCGAGCGTTTCTTGCGCCTAAATATTGGGGGCTTTGGCTTGGGTTATTGGCTGGGTTGCCAATTGCGCTGCTGCCGAATAGGGCGAGAGTGGCGATTGCGCGAGTTATTGCCGATAAAATGGTGAAGAAGCGCAAAGGGTCGGTCCAAAAAGCGCGAATTAATTTGGCGTTATGTTTTCCTGAGCGCTCGGAGGCAGAGCGAGAAGCCATACTGCATGAGTGCTTACTTACTGCAGGGACGTTTCTACTTGGGTTTTCGGCTATCTCACTGCGCAGTAAACAATGGCTAGAAAAGCACTCGGTCATTAAAGGAATAGAGCACTTAGAGCAGCTCCAGCAAGACGGGCAAAGTGCCATATTATTGGTGCCTCATTCTTGGGCGATTGATATTCCAGCTATTTTGTTGGCCTCACGTGGCTTTCCTGTCTCGGCGATGGCCAATAGCCAGAAAAATCCGGTGACAGACTGGCTGATGCACAAGCAACGGGTTCAATACGGTGGCCGAGTGTATGACAGAAGCGGCGGTATTAAACCCTTTATCAAATCCGTAAAAGACGGTTACCTCGGTTACTACTTGCCAGATCAAGACCACGGGCCTGAGCAAAGTGTATTTGTGGATTTTTTTGCAACGGAGAAAGCCACGCTGCCTGGCCTTGGCAAGCTCGCGAAAGTCAGCCGAGCAAAAATTGTCCCGACCTTTGCCAGTTACAATACCCAAACGGGCCAATACGAAATTGAGATCTTGCCGCCGATGGCCGAGTTTTCCGGTGATGATGTTCAAGATGCACGTGCAATGAATGAAGTCGTCGAAACCTTCGTCACGCCAAAACCAGAGCAATATATGTGGATCTTAAAGCTGTTGAAAACGCAACGAGATGGTAATGATCCGTACGTAGGCTACTAATCGCTCGTCTGCTCATAGACATAAGCAAATCAAGCGATAAACCTTTATCTAGTCAAACAAGGGAGCACGATGGCTCCCTTTTTGTTTATTTTGTGTAGGGCAAACGTTTAAAGTCTTTAATAATCTCGCCAAGGTTTGGGTTCAACACCTCACCGTTGACCACTTTTTCATACTGCGCCACGTACGCTTTTGCCATCACATTGGCATTGAAGTGATCGCGCGCGTACTCGTGGCAAGTGTGAGGTAGATAGCGCTGAGCCTCTTTCACCGCCGCAACCAGCGCGGTCTCATCAGAGGATAAAACGCCTACCTGCTCATTAACAAGCTCCGGCAAAGAGCCATAAGGCGTAGCAAAGACTGGGCAGCCAAAATACAAACTTTCGGTGATCGCCAAACCAAACGGTTCATGCCAGGTGACGGGGAAAATCAGCCCTTTTGAGCGTGTCATAACCTGAGATTTTGTCGTGTCATCCACCATGCCTAAAAAGCGCACGTGTCTATCGAGCGTACAGCGAAAACCCATTTTGAAGTTCAAACGGTGCCCACCTAATACATCGAGAGACTGATTCGCCTTCTTAGTGATATCAATCGCACCTTGTACGTTCTTTACTCGCCACGCGGCCTTACCCAAGAAATGAAAACGCTCTCGTTTCGCATTCAAGTCAGGCTTGAGGTAGTTGTCCCAATTTAAGCCGTTGTAAACAAAGGCCTGTGCACCATGGTTTTGTGCGTGTTGCGAGGAAACAAAAATGGTATTGCGGTCAATTGGGCCTGACGAGTTGCCATGTTGGGTGATCACATAGGGGCAGGGCACGGACTCCGGATGGCTATGAAAATGCACCACATCGATGTTTTGCGGAAGTTGCTCTGCGACCGGGCGATCCGGTTGGTACTCAATCACCGTTGCCCATTCACACTGCGTGCCTTTCCCGGCCAATAAGGTCACCTTGTGGCCGAGCAAGTGCAGAGCGTACACAAGATCCCAGATCACGCGTTCGGTGCCGCCATAGTTTTTTACCGGCAAAGTCGCTTGGGTATAAATTAAGATATTCATCATCAATGGGAGGTCTGGTTGGTTTTAGACAGAATGGCTTGATGCACGCAAGCAGGCACAAACTCTTGTACCTCTCCGCCATGAATCGCGACTTCTCTTACCAGTGTCGAGGAGAGAAACGCAAACTCTTCAGAAGGGGTGAGAAACAAACTTTCTAGCCCGGGTTTTAAACGGCGGTACATAGTGGTTAGGCCAAACTCATATTCAAAGTCCATCGTCGTACGTAACCCGCGTACTAAAATAGTAGCGTTTTGCTCAGTGGCGAAATCCACTAATAGGCCGCTGAACCCTTTTACGGAAACATTGTTCACGCCTTGGCAGGTCTTTTTGAGCAACGCGACTCGCTCATCAAGGCTAAACAGGGTATTTTTGCTCGGGCTTTCGGCAACGCCCACCACCAAGTGGTCAAACATCTTGGCGGCGCGTTGAATTAAATCAAAATGTCCATTCGTAACCGGATCAAATGTACCTGGGTAAACAGCAATACGCATCATCGTCCTTATTTATCTGTCTTCGGTGGAGAGGGTATGTGTGAGAACTGAACTGGATAATGTGAGAGCAAATCATCCAAAGTGCGTTTCACTTCCTCTACGGAGATTTGCGCCATCAGGTCTTTGCCTTTGACACGGCTACCCCAAGGCAGCTCGTCAACTGGTTTGCCATATTGCTGCTGCGCAATCTGCTCATACACAGAAACCACAAAACGCTGGCTGTAGTATGGCCCCGTTCTCTTGGGGTTGCTGTGCGCGTATAGCCCGATAACGGGCGTCGATTGTGTCGTGGCAATATGGGCTGGGCCAGAGTCAGGGGCGAGCACACAATGCGCCCGACCCAACACAGCCGTAAGCGCCTTTAGGTTGGTTTGGCCGACGAGGTTAGTCACGGGTACAGACATCTTATCAGTGATGCTCTGCGCCAGCGCTTTTTCTCGCTCGGTTGGCGCGCCACACAATACAATATGCAACCCTTGCGCATGGGCGTAGTCGGCCACCCCCGCGTAACGCTCGGCGAGCCAGTTTCTGTCGTCTTTACTTGCCGCAGGGCTTATCACCAAGTATGGGTGCTCAAGCGTCTTCACGATGGATTGATCTTGTTCACTAACAGGGATTGACCACTTAGGCGGCGCTTCTGGGCAGCCAAGAAAGCGCGCAAACTCAGCAAAGTTATCCAAAACATGCTCGGCGTGAGTCGCGGACAATTTTTTATCGGTAAATAACCACTGCCCTTCTTTCGCTCTTGCCCAACTAAACCCGACTTTGGTGCGCGCGCGAATGCCCGCCGAGAGTAAGCTAGCCCTGAGTGCCACTTGCATGTGAAGTAAATAATCAAAACGCTCCCCTTTCAGGGCTCGCCAGACGGCCTTCATCCCCTGCCAGCCCTGCTTTTTGTCAAACACCACTACCCTCACACTGGGGAGATCGCCAAACAGCTGCGCTTCTATTTTTCCCATCACCCAGGTGATCTGGCAATCGGGATAGGTGCGTTGAATCTGCTGAACCACCGCCAGCGCGTGGCAGGTGTCGCCAATGGCGGAGAGGCGCAGAATGCAGATGGATTGGGGAGAAGACACTGCCATCCTAGTTCACCACTTTGATCGGGATAGCATCAAACACCGCTTCAACCACTTGTTCAGGCTGAATATCCATTAGACATGGTGAGTAGAGGTCCTCACTAATTTGGCATTTGTTTTTATAACACGGCACACATGATCTCTGCGACTGAAGCAGCGTTACATTACCTTGTATCTGTTTTGCCGTGCCATTTTGATAAAGGTGGCGATCTCGTTCCACGGGCATGTGATACGGCCAGGGTGACCACATGCTGGCTGGAGCCACGCTGATGATAGACACAATCGGTATCGGATAGCCAGATGCCATATGCCCTGGGCCACTGTCTGGGCCCACAAAGCCTTGGCTACGTTTTAACAATGTAGACGTTTGCGCCAGTGAAAGTTGCCCTACAACATTAATCAATCTAGCAGACGCTGGTAACTGCTCGACGATCTGCGCAACGATCTGTTCGTCCCGCTCACCTGCTCCGGTCAACACTACATGATAATCATGCGACAGAAGCTGCTCTACCGTCTTAATCCAATAGTGCACAGGCCACTGTTTTATCTCGTTGGAAGAAGGCGCATGAACAACCACATACTGCTCAGGCAAACAGGAGGAAACCGACTCTGGTAATGGCGCTTCGGGAGAGACTAACTGAGGTTCAATATCCACATCAATCAAGTCGAGAATTCTCGCCATGCGGCTCATTTTATGCTCAAAGTTGTGGGTCTCAAGAATATAATGGGTGAACAACCATTTCTTAAGCCATGCGCCGGGCAAGTTCTCATCCACTGCTCCGATTCTCTGCTTACCAAAAAACCAACTGTAAATGGCGGTTCTGTCGTTGAGCATTTCATTGACCACCAAATCGTACCGACCATGCTGCCTGCGAAGAGCAAAGAAATCTCGCAAGCTTGGTCTCGGCGGGATCTCGACCAGATTATCGACATCGGGATTGGTGCCAAACACCATCTCGCCGCGGGCATTAACTAACACGTCAATTTGCGCGTTTGGGTATGCCTTGCGTAAACTTCGCGTAAACGTGGTGATCAGCAGACTATCGCCGATACAGTGTGTAGCGATAACTAATATTTTTTGATAGCGTTGCGAGCGGCTCATTAACTCTGGGTCGTTTGTGATACTCTGTGGCTAAGTATGCCACAGACTACCCTAACCTCGACAGTGATTCATGTTTAGTACAAAACAAATCGGCGGAGCCAAGACCGCTTGCACCCACTATTGGTACGATCCTGAACGCCTTGCGGAACCCGTTGAACAGGCCTTTTCCGTCTCGTTTTGGCAAGAACAAGGGCGTATTCTTGGCTCAGCGAAAGGCAGGGGCACCACTTGGTTTGTTCAAGGTGATAACGGCGCCTATGCGCTTCGCCATTACTATCGTGGTGGGCTATGGGGAAAAGTGGTCAAAGATAAGTATCACTTCACCGGCTGGGAGAACACTCGCGCGTATCAAGAACTCATGCTACTCAATCAGCTGCGCGAACACCAAGTCAATGTACCACAACCCATTGCAGCGAAAGTCACCCGCTCCGGATGGACTTACCGTGCCGATATTCTGATCAGTCAAATACCCAACGCGCAAGATTTGGTTGGGCTGCTATCTAAACACGAAATATCACCCGAGCTTTACCAGCACATAGGTCAGCAAATACGCAAAATGCACGATGCCAATATCAATCATACGGATCTCAACATCCACAACATTTTGATTGATGGGCATAACAAGGTGTGGATTATTGACTTTGATAAGTGTTATCAGCAAGTCGGCGAAGGTTGGAAAGGGGATAATATGGCGCGTTTGAAGCGCTCTTTTGAGAAAGAACAGAAAATCAAAGGGATCTATTGGATTGAAGACAATTGGTCTCAAATTCGAACTGGTTACAAAAATAGATGAGTATTCAATATATGAAAACTTTAGTTTTCCTTGGCTATAAAGAAGACTACGAACAAGTAGAAATACAACGCCTTTCAAAAATTCATGACACTCATCACGTTGAAGTAAGAAAATTCACAAAACGTATCATTTCTAATCTCTTTTTTTTCAACAAAAGAATTCAACATTGGTTTTACTCGAAAATAATTGAGAAGAAAATAAAAAATTTTAATAACATTGACTGTATATTTATTACGGATTCAATCAAACACATAAGAGCGACTAAAAATGTAAATGCTAGAAAGGTGATTACATTTAGAAACATTTTTAACGGATCTTTTTTGGATGAACTAGAAGGATTTGAGGTTTACAGCTTCAATGAAAGTGACTGTTTAAACTATGGCTTTCACCATATAACTCTTCCCGCACCAAGCCTTTATTCACTTGAAAACATACAGCTTAAACAAGAGTACGATATCTCTTTTGTAGGATTGGATAAAGGAAGAGCTAGTTTATTAAATGACATCAAAACATCTCTCTTAGATTGCGGTATTCATTGTAATATTTCCATAATTAACAACGGAAAACAGCTAAGTTATGAAAACTACTTGCAAAAACTACTGAACGCAAAAGCCGTTTTAGAAATCACTATTGATGGACAAAACGCAAGTACCATGAGGGTAGTAGAAGCACTGCACGCTCAGCGTAAAGTTATCACAAACAATCCATCGATAAAAAAACATCCTCTGTATCATCCAGACAATATTCTACTTTTCAACGATATAGAAGACCTTAAAAATGGAGTGGTTCAATTCTTGAACACCCCATTGAAAAAATCACAATGCAATACCGAAGCATATAAAGTGGAAACAACCTACGAACAGTTAATTAATTTACCCAAAGAGATATATTCAATCGGAAGATCACAAAAAAGAAAATCTAGTTAATATTAGACTATATCACGTAATCCAATTACTCTTCCTTTAATCCTAGTAATTTGCGTATTTTTTTCTTTTTCTTATAAATGTGCCCACGAATAACCTCAATAAAAGGACGGGTAAAGCTAACCGATTGAGCGAGCTTAATCTGTTCTTCAAATGGCTTGTCACCGTGACAAGCAAAAAACCTTTCTAGTACTTTGCGACCCCAATCTTTTCGGCCACTCGTAGAGTAGTGGTTAAGCCAAGGTTTCGCGGGAATAAGCTCTGTTTGTTGTCTCAATGCTTCTGACAGAGCAAACTGCTCTAGAGTATGTGCATGACAACCTGCGTCACGTAACGCAAGCATGATGTCATCAGCATAATCTAAACTCTCGACCTGCTTACCTGTGACCCCAATCACTGCAGACGCCCACATGGTTGACTCTGGTGTCACCGTATAGGTTTCTCCACTTTTGAGCTTAAAAGCACGTCCTTTGATCTGCCCATACTCGTTTGAGTCTGGAAGGCTATTGATGTTCACTTCGGGAAAATACATCAAAGAACACTTGGCCGTTATCGTGTCAAAATAGATATTAGTTGACTGCTTAAAATAGGTGTCTGCATCTAAAAAAACCAGTTTATCTTCCACGCCAAGTGGTAATGCATCAGCCAAGAATCGAAGACCTCGGTTTTTGATCCGGAAGTGATACTGATTATTCAAGCTCCACTCTAATTTTTGCTGAGGAGAAATACCAAAAACCTTGATTGGCATTCCATTAAAGTGATCTGTTTGCTCTGCCAACACCACAACTTCAGGGCGCGTGGAAGCATCCCCCTGCCACTGCGATAAAAACGACAATATACCAAAGCGAGCCCCGAGGTAGTATGTAGGGTCATTGCCGTAGACGACGTAAACTAAATAACTCTTGGATACCATATTACCCTCCACCTAGAATTTCTTCACGCCAGTAAAGAGTGATTTTTGCTTTCTACTAATATGGCTGCGCACATGGGTTCGGTAGTTTTCTTTAAACCAACTGCGCACTTCAGCATACAGCCCAGAACGACGACCACTTAATTCACTAGAAAAAATACCGATTTTACTGCCTTGCCTCACGATAGGAGGATGTGTCCAATAAATATTGTAACCTACCTCTTCTCTTACATTCCCTATTAGCCCATCAATAGGAGCATCTGTAACCGTACTCTCTAAATACTGGACCATCTTCTTAGCAAACGACAAATCATAAACCAACCCCCCGGTCAGTTTATTCGTACTACAAACGTAAAGGGACTGATTATGTTTACGGATGGAAAATGGAACAAGATTAGACGCTTCTTCGATGTTAATGACATAGTTTTCTTCATTACCCACCTCGTCAATAAATGTCTGAAGATGCTGACAGAAGTGCTCATCAAGCAAAGCATCATCTTCTAAAACCAATACATGAGGGATCTCATTTTCCACTACTTTTTTCATAACGAGGTAGTGCTTATAGAGGCAAGACATCTGGGGTAGCGACAAGTTGTGGGAGAAAAAGTTATCTCTAATGTCTTGTGATAAATCATCAATATCACCTTTTAGCATATACTCGTATTCTGTAATCCCTCTTTGAGGAAGGTGAGTGTCGATATGCTCTCTTCTATCCTCGTAGCCCTTACTGACATGAATGATGAAGGTTTTGATCATGGTGAATTCTCTATTAAACGTTGAATGAGGTTTAGGGTGTTATCTAAGGCACCCTGATTTCTTCGCACTATATCATAACCCGCACCACCATCGAGGATTGGGGCAAAAGCATACATCATAAGCTGCTCGGCAATCTCTTGCTCATCACTGACCACAGCCAGAGCCTTCGCTTGGACAAGCTGCTCGGCAAGATCTGAAAAGTTGTAATAGCTTGGGCCTGTCAAACACGGCTTAGATAAGACCGCAGGTTCAATGAAGTTATGTCCACCGACTTTGCGGCCGACTAAACTTCCCCCCATAAACACGATATCGCTGGCAGCAAGCAAGCACATCATTTCGCCCATGGTATCGGCCAAGTACACGTCGGTTTGCTCTGACGTTGGCGTCAGCTTCTGATGAGAGCGCCTTTCTACCGTTAAACCGTGCTGAGCTGCGCTTGTTGCGACATCATCAAAACGTTCTGGGTGGCGAGGCACCAACATCAAGAGCAGATTGGGCAACTGATTTTTGGCCAGCTGATAAGCGCGAAATAGGATTTCATCTTCACCACTGTGGGTGCTTGCGCCAATCCAGACCAACCTTGATATGCCGAGCTTCTCTCTCAGCTGTTGGCCAAGACGCTGTGTGTCGGGGTTCACTGTGATGTCGTATTTCAAAGAGCCCGTCGTCGTGACGTTTTTGGCGCCCAACTGCCTAAACCGGGCTGAATCATCCTCATGAACGCTCAACACGTGCTGAACGCATTGCAATGCTGGCGTCATTAGCAAACGCAACCGGTGATAGTGGCGCTGCGATTTGTCGGATAGACGGCCATTGACTAATACTATCGGAACCTGCCGCTTTGAGACGGTGTGAAGCGTATTCGGCCACAGTTCTGTTTCAATGATCAACATGATGTCGGGTTGAATCGTGGTAAGGAAGCGGTTCACACACCAACCAAAGTCGATCGGCATGTAGCGATGCTCTAGCCCCATCTTCGCCACTTGCTCAGCGCCAGTACTGGTGGTAGTGGTGACAAGAACGCGCTTGTTGGGGTAACGCTGTTTGAGTGTCAACACCAGTTTTTTGCTCGCCAACACCTCGCCTACAGAGACGGCATGCACCCAAATCACGCCGCTAGAGGTTTTTTCATCCTCAGCAAGCGGCGGGGTAACACCAAAATGCTCTTTCCAACGAGGGCCGAAGTCGGGTTTGTTTGGCCTTTTTCGATACAGCCCCCAAAGTAACAGGGGGCTGACTAACGCGAGAAGCAGAGTGTAGAGAGATCGCATCAAATCAAACGCTCGGCTTGAGAGTGGCCGCTATCAAACTGTTGAATGGCACTGATCACTCGCTGAGGATCAAGCTCAACCAAGCACTTAAGATGCTGCTTGGGACAGGTACGTTCAAAACACGGACGGCAATCAATATCCGTATTAAGTATTGCCAGTTTTTTGGTCAGTGGCGGCGTGTATTTCGGTGAACTCGACCCATAAACCGCGACGACATTGCAACCCACCGCCGCCGCAACGTGCATAAGGCCAGAGTCATTACTCACGACGGTGTGGCACGCACCAATAAGATCCACCGCCTGAATAAGACTGGTATTTCCGGCTAAGTTGAAACAGTGGCCTTGCTTCTCTTTTGGGACCTGCTGAATGATTTGTTCGGTGACTTCTCGGTCTTTCGCTGAGCCAAACAACCACACCTGATACCCCCGGCCAATCATCTCAGCCGCAACGGTAGCAAAATGTTGATCTGGCCAGCGCTTCGCCGGGCCAAATTCTGCGCCGGGGCACAACCCTAAAATTGGGCGCTCACGATTGAGCCCTAAAGTGTGCATGGCTTGCGATTGAGCCTCAGGCACCACCGTTAAGTGAGGGTAGGGTAAATCCTGCAAGGCACCTAAACATCCGCTCCCCGTCATCTCACTCTTTGGGTGAGCAAGCGCAACATAGCGCTCAAGCATGTATTGAAACGCTTTCTTGTTACTGCGGATGTCATTGAGTAACCCGTAGCGCATTTCACCCTTCCAACCCACGCGTCGATTGATGCCTGCGAAAAAGGGAATGAGGGCCGATTTTGCTGAGTTGGGCAGCACATAGGCGGCGTCGTAGGCGTTCTTTTTTAGTGATTTTCCTAACCGGTAGCGCGTCGCCAAATCAAACTGACCGTGACCCAGTGGCATCTCAAGTGCTTGGTTCACTTGCGGCATTCGCTCCAAAATCTGTTTACACCAAGCAGGGGCGAGAACGTCGATCTTCGCATCAGGGCATTGCCGCTTTAGCTCAATGTATAACCCCTGGGACATCACCATATCGCCCACCCATGATGGGCCAATTACTAATATGTTCATTGCTTACTCTTTCTCAGTCAGCTTTTATTAAGCTGGCCAGACAATTCGAAATATCGTTCAAGTGTCTTAATACACACGAGTTTTTCAAGTTCTTCATCTTGAAATGGTTTGATATAGGCGTGAGCGTTCTTAACGATCTGTTCTGCTTTCTCAGGGTTCGCCAAGTAGTACTCTATCTTTTCATCAAAGTCTGACCAATCGTCTTTGACTTCAATATAATGCACGCCCGGCTCAAGCGTCCCTTCCATAAACCACGTTTCATATTTCATCTTAGGCGTGATGACCACAGAATTCGAAGACATCGCCCACTTCAGGTTTGACGCGACATCGTTGCCTTCCAAGCAAATCAAAAATTTGTACTGAAGCTGCTCTTCGACCGACATAAAAGGCTTTTGCCATTCTGGGTGCTCGTCTGATGGATTCGACTGCCCAGCATCGACGCGAGGGTGTTCAAACATCGCCTCCATAAAGCGGATTCGATGCGGCTGCGTGACGGCACCACGAAACACCGCCATATCTTTCTTTTCAGCGAAGCTCAGTTTGTCGTCCACAAAGCGAAAGTGGCGGCGCTTATCGAGCTTAAATAAAACGGAGTGGCTGTTCTCTCCGACTATCGGGCGAGCTTTAAATAAAGTTGGGATAGGTTCGATGTGCGTTTCGTCACCAAAACAGTAGGCGAATCGAAAATGCTTGGGGAAATAGTGCAGAAACTCTTTGAGATCAAAATAGTAGGAGGTGTAGCCTTTGCGCTTGTACTCCGAAATCGCCGTGCAATCTTGGGGCAAAGTGAAGCCATTGAGCCCTTTCGTATAGTAATCTACACGCTTCGCCACCAAGCTTACTGAATCCTGGTGTTGTTTGGCAAGATGGTTGGCGACGCGGGTAAAATAAAAGCTTGGTGCACACTCAAGACACAGGTGTTTTAGGTAGTAGAGGATTTTCATTTTCTGTGCTTATCACTTTAAGTAGTAGCCCTATAGTAACAAAATAGAGTACCGCCGTATCACCATTTTTAAACGGTGAATCCAACAAGCAAAGGAAAGTATAAAGCACACAGGGTGCAACAAGAAGAGCCCGATAAGGTGAGACCAACCGATAAGCAAAGTAACAGGGTAAACCTAGGGCTAAAGTTAACAATGTGAAACCAGCTAGACCAGAGGAAGCGAGCTTATCAATGAAGTTATTGTGTAGATGAGCGTTCGTAACAAAACGATAACCGAGTTCTGTCAGGTCAATTCCATCAACATGCTCAGGTAAAATCCGGCCAACACCGAGCCAAGGGTGGTTCTTAAAAATTTCCCACCCGGCAGCGTACATTTGCAGGCGAAGTCCAATAGAGGAGTCTAAATCCCCGCGCGCAATACGATCAACCTCAACCAATGTATCGTCAATACGCTCCGCTAATAAATACATTGCCGCTATGCCTGCTAGAGAGGCCATAGCGATCAATATTAAGAACTGTTTAAGACAAAACTGGCGCCACAATCTAAGGCTAAACAACAACACAACCACCGCGACACAGGCCAATATAGGCCCTCTCGATTCGGTATACATGAATGCAAAGCCACATAAGGCCGCGGCTGCATACAAGACAACACGGTTTTTATCTTGGTATTGGATTTGAGTCATCGCCAATGCCAGAAAAATGAGTAACGAATAGTGAGAGGCCAGAGGGATCGGATTGGTCGGTAATCCCATTCGGTCAACTTGAAGAATATAGACAAAGTAAACCGTCAAAATAAAGGCACTGATTGAAGAGATAAACAATAAGGTTTGAAGGTGCCTAAGTGACAATTTCATATCTTTTATCACAAACAAAAAGACACAAGCCACAAGCAGAGATCGTAACTCTTGGCTACTGGCGCCGTAAGTGAGATAAGACCCGACAATAAATAGTGCGGTTATGAAAAGAAGATGTAACCAACGATTATAAGGCCCACCATCAAACAGCGCTTTAGCATTCCCTTTTAACCAGGGAAGTGATGATAGGAGGAGAACGACAACAAACCCCACCAAAGGCTTACTGCCCTGATACATCCATATCATGCCAGAAAAAAACCAGCCCAATGTCATAAAAAACAAACATAGCCTGATTGAATTTATCATTTCTAATTTATTCACTGCTTATACTCATATTCTCGCCCTTTCACTAATAATTTGATTTACATCTTTTTTATTGGGCTTTTCTATCGACATTATTATAAATATGTTCTAAACAGTCTACCAAGTTTCAAGGTTTTCTTCGACCTCAACGCTACCATAAAAAAAGCCAATACGATTCACTTTCCTATATGAGCGTGCTTATATTTTACTAAGCCGAAATACTTTCTCTATAGGCTATAGACACACGCACAACAAGACAAACCCATACTCATGCAAGCATTCTGTATCACTCTTCACTCTTGCCAAGACAGACAAGAATACACAACCAAAGTGCTTAAAAAGGCACAGCTCAACTGCGACTTTTTTCTCGGTGTCGATGCCCGAACCGATCAGCACCCTTTACTCGATAGCATTCGATACGCACACTTTGAACGCCGAATGGGTAGGCCTGCCGCCATTGGCGAAGTGGGATGCTATGCCAGTCACTACCTCATGTGGCAAAAGTGCGTTGAGCTTAACGAGCCTATGATCGTCTATGAAGATGATTTTGACATCGAGCCTGACACTTATCTGAAAACGCTCGACATCGCGAAAGAACACATTGAGACGTGTGGCTACATTCGTATTGAAAACGCAGATAACCACGATATGTTCTACCCTGTTCGTGATTGCGGAGAGCAAAGACTGGTTAAATACCTCAAAGTGCCACAGTGTATGACGGCCTACGCGATTTCACCCAAAACGGCGCAGGCGTTTATCGACCATAGCAAGCACTTTGATTACCCGGTCGATGTGTTTTTACGCAACACATGGATTCACAAACAACCGATTTTCGGTGTTTGCCAAGCGGGGCTTTGGGGCGGAAACAAGCCATCGATCATTGGCAATCGTAAGCGAAAAGGGAAGAAAAACTACTTTATTGCCTTGATGAAGATTTTGCATAAGTTGATGAACATGACACTCAACCTCACCACTAACCTCTACCACCTCGGAAAGCTGGGTTCGAACTACAAACCGCTGCGTTGGTGGTTCGGTTAAGCCAGTCGCTATACCTGACACCCACCACAATAAAACGTATTCCTCTGCCCAATTTTGAGCTCTTCAATCGGCTCGCCGCAGGTTGGGCAGGGCTTTCCGGCTTTGCCGTAGACTTGCAGCTCTTGGGCAAAGTAGCCGGGCTTGCCGTCGGCTTGGGCGAAATCTTTTAGCGTTGTGCCGCCTTGTTTGATGGCGGTCGCCAGCACGGCTTTGATGTCGCTGACCAGTTGCTGCCACTCTGGCAGAGATAAGCTGCCAGCCGTTCGGCTGGGATGGATTTTAGCACTAAACAGCGACTCATTGGCGTAAATATTGCCCACCCCGACCACGACTTTGTTGTCCATAATAAACTGCTTTACCGCAACACGCTTGTTGGCGGCTTTTTCTAGCAGGTACTCGGCGTTAAATGCCTCGGTCAGTGGCTCAGGGCCGCTGTTGGCGAGTACGGTGTGCTGCCCATCCTCACTCCATAGCCACGCCCCAAAGCGGCGCGGATCGTTGTAGCGCAGCACTTTGCCATTCGAGAGTTTGAGATCCACGTGATCGTGTTTGCCTGCCGGGATCTCCGCATCCAACACTCGCAGCGAGCCAGACATGCCCAAATGCACAATCGCGCAACCCACTTGAGTTTCAATCAGCAGATATTTGGCACGTCGCGTAATGGTTTGAATCACTTGCCCTTCAAGCTGAGCCAGCTCTGCAGGGATCGCCCAACGCAGTTTGGGCGTTCGAATGGTGATTTTGGCGACGGTTTGGCCGATAAGGTGTGGCGAGATCCCCATCCGGCTCACTTCGACTTCAGGTAATTCTGGCATGGGTGTAAATTCCTAGTTTTGAGTGCCTAGTGCCTAGTGCCTAGTGCCTAGTGCCTAGTGCCTAGTGCCTAGTGCCTAGTGCCTAGTGCCTAGTGCCTAGAAAAGTATGTCTGAGCCCCCAGTCAAGTCAACCCCCCTCTAGGAACTATCAACTAGGAACTAGGAACTTTCATCAACTAGGAACTCTGATCAATACCGCGGTTGTAGGAAGTCGGGATCCACGGTGATCGCGATCCAATCGTCTTGCCAGTTTTTCAGTAGCCAAAATTGTTCGGTTTTGTACAGCGTGATGCGGTGGGGCTCATCTAGGCCCTGATACCAGACTTCGATGGTTTCTGGATTGCCGAGACTGGCTTGCATGGTGTCGAAATTTTCTGGCGATACCAATGTCCCCTCAATCGAACGCCAACGCTCGATGATGTCTGGCGGTGGAACATCGTCTTTCAATTTTACGTTGGAGACCAGTTTGCCGTCTTTGAGCTCAATTTCCACGCCGCGGTAATAGAGCGCGCTGACAGGGTAATTAGGGTTGAGTAATTTGGGCAGCGCCGTCTGCGACTCGCTCGATAGTGATGCATCCGACACGGCCGGCGTCGAGGGCTCGTCAATTAAGTACGCTTTGATGAGCGACGGGGCATTGAGAATCACCATAAAGGCGATGATGCCAAGGATAAGCCAGTTGTTCCAACGGCGGCGTTTAGCAATGGACGCTCGAGGCATAGGGCGCTCCTAGATGACAGTTCCTAGCCACTAGAATATCGTTGATAAGTAAAAGTTCCTAGTTCCTAGAGAAAAAGCCAAATATCAGCCTAGTTCCTAGAGAAAAACAAAATCTTAAATATTCCATCCTCTAGGAACTAGTCACTCGCCTCTAGGAACTCAAACCCAATAAAAAACCCAACCATATTGCTA
The DNA here is from genome assembly GCF_059834225.1 of Vibrio sp. R10-SG3-ISO3. Classification (NCBI taxonomy): domain Bacteria; kingdom Pseudomonadati; phylum Pseudomonadota; class Gammaproteobacteria; order Vibrionales; family Vibrionaceae; genus Vibrio; species Vibrio sp. R10-SG3-ISO3. Next base: position 18,122 of record NZ_JCBDHE010000025.1, read on the forward strand.
TGATTGGGTTTCAATTCACGGTTCCCTGTGGGAACTCAAAAAAGCATCAATTACTTGATTTTCGCTTCTTTGTACATAACGTGCTTGCGAACTACAGGATCAAACTTTTTGATCTCGAATTTGCCAGGCATGTTACGCTTGTTCTTATCAGTCGTGTAGAAGTGACCAGTATCAGCAGAAGATACTAGACGGATTTTCTCACGTACGCCTTTCTTTGCCATTGTCTATTTCCTCTTAAACGTTTTCGCCGTTTGCACGGATATCAGCAAGAACGGTATCAATACCTTTCTTGTCGATGATGCGCATACCTTTTGCAGATAGGCGTAGTTTAACAAAACGTTTTTCGCTCTCTACCCAGAAACGATGAGTTTGTAGGTTCGGCAGAAAACGACGCTTAGTAGCATTGCGTGCGTGTGAACGGTTGTTACCCGTTACTGGACGCTTACCAGTTACTTGGCATACTCGTGACATGAATGTCTTCTCCAAAATCGTTTCAGCTCGATATCAACCTTGGTGGCCGAACCTCTCTAGTTCTCAAAGAAGCTATTCTCAAAAGAATTTCGAGGTCTTATACCGCTATGGAAACCCATACAAGGCTATCAAAGGTCGCGCATTATACTAACTTGAGTAGCATTGCTCAAGACCCGAACAGATCCTTTTTACAGGTTTTCGTGATCTTTTTTAGGCAGAGCTGATAATAGTTCAAAAAATGTCGGGGGATTGTAGCAGAATTCGGGGGGTGGACAACTAAAAGTTGACCCAATACACAAAAATCCTCGTCAGAAGATAATATAGCCCAAGGTCAGGCCTGCAATCATGATGATGATGCCAACTAACGTCATGTTATTACTTACCCACTCATCCATTTTAATGCCTCCGTCACCAATTCTAACTTGATCAAACCGCCTATGGATGCCCAAATTATAATCCATCGAAAGCAGAATCCCAACCTTGCCAACAAGGTTTCATTGTCGACGCGCTTTGCCTCAGCGAGGCGATATAAGGTCTCCGCTTGTGTTTGCTGATACGCTTCCTGTCGCTGTGTTCTCCGCTGGCGGTTCGGTGGCCTCACATCCACCCCCTTTCGGCAAAGGAAACAATGTCGCCATCGCCAATGACAAAATGATCCAGCACTCGGATATCAACCAGAGCAAGCGCATCACTAATGCGCCGGGTAATTCGGCGATCAGATTGACTAGGTTCTGCCACACCGGAAGGGTGATTGTGGGCCAAAATCAGCGCAGCGGCATTAAGCTCAAGTGCGCGCTTGACCACCTCTCGCGGGTAGACAGAGGCAGCGTCGATGGTGCCTTGAAATAACGACTCCCCGCGGATCACTCGGTGTTGGTTATCGAGAAAGAGCACGTAGAACTCTTCACGCTGTTTGTCACGCAGCACACCGGAGAGATAAAGCTTGGTTTGCTCCGGGCTGGTCAACGCGTCGCCCCGTTTGAGCGTTTCACTGAGATAACGCTGCGTCATCTCCAGTACGGCTTGAAGCTGCACGTATTTGGCCACCCCTAGTCCTTTGTGCGCGCAAAACTGCTCGAGATCGGCGGAGAACAGCCCGCGCAGCGAGCCAAATTCCGCTAATAAATAGTCAGAAAGCGCAATGACATTCCTCTCTTGCGTACCGGTGCGCAGAAAAATCGCCACCAGCTCTGCATCGGTTAACGCTTGAGGGCCATGAGAAAGCAGTTTCTCACGCGGCATTGACGATTTCGGTAACGGCGATTTTGGTAACGGCACTGTCATAGATATCGGCTCACGGTTTGCTCCACATTGCTCATCTGTCACGCCAAGCGTAATCAAATCTCTCAGGTTGACTGGGCAAAAAAGCGTGAAGATTCGAGCGGTTTCCTCTTTCTATGTAATTGAGACGTTACTCATTAACCACTCGGGCAAAGCACCACTGTTTGAGAGACGACTGTTTCAGGTATGACTACTTAAGGTAAGACGCTTTGAGGTACCACAGCTGGATAGGGCCCAGAGGGATAGGACGTAAGGGGATGGGGTCAACTCGCCTAGTGACACGCGGCGTGCTATCTTACGCCAAGAATTTTTAAGGAAGATCATCATGCAAACACTCGCAGGTAAAAAGATCCTTTTAGGTATCAGCGGTGGTATCGCCGCGTACAAATGTGCGGATTTGACGCGCAGACTCAGTGAACGTGGCGCGACGGTCCAGGTGGTGATGACGCCAGCCGCGAAAGAGTTTATTACCCCGCTGACCATGCAGGCGGTCTCTGGACGTCCGGTGTCAGAGAGCTTGCTAGACCCAGCCGCCGAAGCCTCTATGGGCCATATTGAGCTCGCCAAATGGGCCGATTTGGTTCTGCTCGCGCCCGCCACGGCGGATTTGATTGCGCGCATGGCGGCGGGCATGGGCAATGATCTTCTGACCACTCTCGTGCTGGCGACCGATGCGCCAGTTGCTGTCTCACCAGCGATGAATCAGCAGATGTATCGCAACCTCGCCACACAAGAAAACATCGCCACCCTTTCGCGTCGCGGTATGATGATTTGGGGCCCTGCAGCCGGCGAGCAAGCGTGTGGCGACGTCGGCCCAGGTCGGATGTTAGAGCCGATGCAGCTGGTTGAGCGCTGCGAGCAATTTTTTGGCCCTAAACCGCTGGCGGGGCGCTCTGTGCTCATCACCGCGGGTCCGACCCGTGAGGCAATTGATCCGGTGCGGTACATCTCTAACCACAGCTCAGGAAAAATGGGCTTTGCGCTGGCCAGCGAGGCCGCGGCGCTCGGTGCCCGCGTGACGCTCATCGCTGGCCCTGTTTCGCTCTCAACGCCGAGCGGCGTTACCCGTATAGACGTGCAAAGCGCGCAAGAGATGTACGACGCGGCACTTGAGCATGCTCGCTCACACGATGTCTTTATTGGCTGCGCCGCGGTGGCCGACTATCGTCCTCATCAGGTTGCCACGCAGAAAATCAAAAAAACCGACCAAAGCGATGCGATGTCGATTGAGATGGTGAAAAATCCCGACATTGTTGCCAGTGTCGCGACACTCAATGAGCATCGACCTTTTACTGTTGGCTTTGCCGCCGAAACGCAGGACGTCGCCCACTACGCAAAAAGCAAATTGGTTAAGAAAAACCTCGATCTCATTTGTGCTAACGATGTCTCAGTCGCGGGGCAAGGGTTTAATAGCAACGACAACGCTATCACCGTATACTGGAAAGAGGGTGAGCAATCACTTACGCTTGCGTCCAAACAGGATATCGCAACGCAGATCCTCACCATTATTAATGACAAACTCGCGCCAACCAGCGAGTGATTTCAACCTATTCATCAGACAACGCGGTTGGTTGAGCCCCAGCCGCGCTCGCACTCGGTGTGCGCTTTGCGTTTTCAGCCCCTCTGAGCGCTGCGCCCCTCGTGTGACAGTTCTTATAAACTGTGGTTATAAAAAAGGAAGAGGTTCATGGCAGGAACAAAAAAAACCAACCGCCGCGACGAAATATTGCAAGCCCTTGCCGAAATGCTGGAGTCCAGTGACGGCGCCTCACGCATCACCACCGCGAAACTCGCCAAACAAGTCGGCGTGTCAGAAGCGGCCTTGTATCGTCACTTTCCCAGCAAAGCGCGCATGTTTGAGGGCTTGATCGAGTTTATTGAAGAGTCTTTAATGTCTCGCATCAATCGTATTTTGGATGAAGAGAAAGACACCCTAACGCGTCTGCGTTTGGTGTTGCAGCTCATTCTCGCCTTTGCCGAGCGCAACCCGGGGCTGAGCCGAATTTTGTCTGGCCATGCATTGATGTTTGAAAATGAGCGCCTGCGCGATCGCATCAACCAGTTGTATGAGCGCATTGAAACCTCACTGCGTCAAATCCTGCGTGAGCGTAAACTGCGTGAAGGGAAAGCCTTTCCTGTGGATGAAATGATCCTCGCCGCGCAACTGCTTGGCCAAGTCGAAGGCAGCTTGAACCGCTTTGTGCGCTCTGATTTTAAGTACCACCCCACAGCAAACTTTGATGAGTACTGGGCACTGCTCAGTGCGCAATTGGACTAATTCATGACAACCAACGATAAACACCAGCCGCCCAAGTTTTCTTGGTCTTTACTTCACCCACGCCATTGGGGCGTTTGGCTTGGCTTTGGCTTGCTGGCGATAGTGGTTAACCTGCTACCGTATCGACTGCTTTATGCACTCGGCCGAGGGCTCGGCAAACTCGGCATGCGTTTAGGCAAAAAGCGCGTTCATGTCGCCAAGCGCAATCTTGAGCTCGCCTTCCCAGATAAGGCGCAAGATGAGATTGAGGCGATGGTTGAGGAGAACTTCAAAAACACCGGTCTCGCGCTGATTGAAACCGGCATCACTTGGTTTTGGCCCACCTGGCGCTTTAAGCGCAGAATCGTGGCGAAAGATGTCGAGTTGCTGCATCAATACAATGAACAGAAACAGGGCGTGCTGCTTTGCTGCGTCCACGCCCTCAATCTAGAGATCACCGCGCGCGCGTTTGCGGTGCTGGGGCTAGGTGGCTATGGCGCGTTTCGCCCGCACAATAATCCTGCATACAACTTTATTCAGCACTGGGGCCGCTCGCACAACGGCAACGTTTTGATCGACAGAAAAGATCTCAAACAGATGATTCGCGTCATGCGCAGTGGTGAGCGGCTGTTTTACTTACCGGATCATGATTACGGCCGCAACAAATCGGTGTTTGTGCCCTTTTTTGCCGTTCCCGATGCCTGCACTACTACAGGCACCAGCATCTTGGCGTACACCAGTAAAGCGGCGATTGTGATGGGTTCAGGCTTTCGCAATGACGACGGGCGCTATGAGATCATCGCCAATAAATCGGTAGAGAAAGACTACCCACAAAAAGACGAAGTCGCGGCCGCCGCCTACATGAACCGCCACGTGGAAGAGGTGATCCTCCGCGCCCCAGAGCAATGGATGTGGCTACACAAGCGCTACAAAACCATGCAAGACGAAAACGCAGAGAAAGGCGTACGGTACAAGTAAAGCGGAATACGCCATAAGTAAATAAGTAAATAAGTAAATAAGTAAATAAGTAAATAGTGGCCAATCCCCTCTAGGAACTCGCCACTAGAAACTAGGCACTTAAATCCCATACTCCGCGCGGTACGCTTTCACGGCGGCGAGGTGCTCTGCCGCGTCGCCTTGCTCTTCCAAGTACGTCACCAAATCGCCAAGGCTGACGATGGAGATCACCGCGCAACCAAAGTCGCGCTCGACTTCTTGAATAGCAGAGAGCTCGCCTTTGCCCTTTTCTTGACGGTCAATCGCCACCAAGACGCCCGACAGTGCAGCGCCGCTTGCTTGGATGATTTCCATCGATTCACGAATTGCGGTGCCAGCGGTGATCACATCGTCCACCAACATAATGCGACCTTCCAGCGGGCTGCCGACTAAGTTGCCACCCTCACCGTGGGTTTTCGCTTCTTTACGGTTAAAGCAGTAAGGCGTGTCGATGTCGTGGTGATCCGCCAGTGCCACCGCCGTGGTGGTTGCAATCGGGATGCCTTTGTACGCAGGGCCAAACAGCACATCAAACTCGATGCCAGAGTCCGCGAGCGCTGCGGCGTAAAAACGCCCTAAACGCGCCAAATCACGACCGGTATTGAAAAGTCCAGCGTTAAAGAAGTACGGGCTCTTACGGCCAGATTTCAAAGTAAACTCACCAAACTTAAGAACTTGTTTCTCAAGTGCAAACTCAATAAATTCACGCTGGTATGCTTTCATTATTTTCTCTCGATGGTTGTTCTAGTGGCTAGTTCCTAGTTCCTAGAAGAAGGGGGTAAATATTTAAGGATAAACTGTGTTCTCTATAGAAAGAGGACAAAAAAATAGCCCCCATCAATGGGAGCTATCAATCAATCTGCTAGGGCTGCTTTTTGCGCGGCGACAATATCGGCAATGCCGACCTTGGCCGACTCAAGCAAGACCATCAGTTGCTCGTGGGTGAAGGGTTCACCTTCGGCGGTGCCTTGCACTTCGATCATGCGGCCATCTTCGGTCATCACGACGTTCATATCAGTGTCTGCGGCGGAGTCTTCAACGTACTCCAAGTCGCACAATACCTCTTCACCCAGCAAGCCTACCGACACCGCGGCCACGTGGCCTTTCATCGGGTTCTTTTTCAATTTGCCTTTATTGATCAAGTGAGTGAAGGCATCCGCCAGCGCCACACTGGCCCCAGAGATAGACGCCGTACGCGTGCCGCCATCGGCTTGAATCACATCACAGTCAACGGTGATCATAAACTCGCCCATCGCTTCTAAATCCACCACGGCACGTAAGCTGCGCGCAATCAGGCGTTGAATTTCCATCGTGCGGCCACCTTGCTTACCGTTTGAGGCTTCACGACGCATGCGTGAATGTGTCGAACGCGGCAGCATGCCGTACTCGGCCGTCACCCAGCCTTTACCTTGGCCTTTTAGCCAACGCGGCACACTCTCTTCAACCGTGGCGTTACACAGCACTTTGGTATTGCCGAACTCGACCAACACAGAACCTTCTGCATACGCGGTATAGTTGCGAGTAATTTTAATTGGGCGAATTTGATCCGCCTTGCGATCATTGGGACGCATGGGCATTACCTTTGTTGACTTGATGACGGTAGAATTGGGCCCAGAGTCTAGCATAAAACACCCCCTCACCACCACCGCCATTCACCCCCTTCACACCCCTCTACCCATCCCCCACTACCCATCACCCCTATCCCCCTCTAGGCACTAGGAACTAGTCACTAGAAACTCCCCCCGAAACTAGGAACTCCCCCCCACCTTCTGCTATCCTCTCCCTGCGTTATTTTCACAGATTAATAGATAGGAAAATTCGATGATTTATAGCATGACGGCCTACGCGCGTAGCGAAGCCAAAGGCGATTGGGGCAGTGCTGTGTGGGAGATCCGCAGCGTCAACCAACGTTATTTGGAGACCTACTTCCGCCTACCTGAGCAATTTCGTGGCCTAGAGCCGCTACTGCGTGAACGCTTTCGCAAGCGCCTAGCGCGCGGTAAAGTGGAGTGCAGCCTGCGTTTTGAAGCCAACCCCGCCGCCAAAGGTGAGCTGACCATCAATGAAACCCTCGCCAATCAAGTCATCAAAGCCGCTGAGCAAGTGATGCACATGACCGGCGAACTGAGCCGCATCAATCCCTTCCAAGTGATGCAGTGGCCAGGCGTGATGGAGACTCCAGAGCAAGACATGGACGTGGTCAACAAAGACCTGTTAGCCGCCTTTGATAGTGCACTGAGTGATTTCATTGACGCTCGCGGCCGCGAAGGCGACAACATGAAAGCGCTCATCACCCAGCGCCTAGACGCCATCTCACAAGAAGTGACTCGCGTGCGCGCTCGCATGCCCGAGATCCTTGAGTGGCAACGTGAGCGCCTGTTCGCCAAATTTGAAGACGCCAAAGTCGAGCTCGACCCTTCCCGCGTTGAGCAAGAGCTTATCCTCCTCGCGCAAAAATCCGATGTGGCAGAAGAGCTCGATCGCCTCGACTCTCACGTCAAAGAGACCAACAACATCCTCAAAAAAGGCGGCGCCTGCGGCCGACGCCTCGACTTTATGATGCAAGAGTTCAACCGCGAGTCAAACACGCTCGCCTCGAAGTCGATCAGCACCGACATCACCGCATCCGGGGTCGAGTTGAAAGTGTTGATTGAGCAGATGAGAGAGCAAATTCAGAACATCGAATAGTCTCTTTTAGATGACTAACTGTGCAAAGCTCCTGTTTACTTTATAAGTCGATAGGGGCTTTTCATTTTTCCACCAACATCCTCTGACTTCACCCAACAGCCCCACCACTGCTCTGACCTTTAAATAAAATTAGACTATCCCCTCCAGCCTAACCTTTTGATTTATTTTGGAACGCACTCTCTTAGCACTCGTTAATGACAATAAACTAAACTATTAAGTCACTTGCCCTAAGGTAATGGGATGTCAAAAGGGCGGCCTTGATGCCGCCCTTGTTGTGTCTGCAATAGCAATAATGGCGATGGCAGCCATATGTCCGCGATTATAAAAGCACCAAATACGCCATAAACAGCCCAGACAGCACATAAATGACTGGGTGAACCTGCTTGGCTTTGCCTGCTACCACCATGCTAAAGGCGTAGCTGATAAAGCCCATCGCCATGCCGTTGGCCGGTGAGAAGCTCAGTACGGTGAACATGATGGTGAAAAACGCCGCGATGCGAGACTCTTTTTGCTCCCAGCGGATTTGGCCAAGGCGACCAATCATGTAGATGCCGACCACCACCATCGCCGGGGCGACCATGGCCGCAGAGAAGATGGAAAAAAGCGGGTAGAGGAACAGCGACACCAAGAAGAGCCCCGCAACCACCACCGCAGCCAGGCCGGTTTTCGCGCCTTGCGCAGAGGCAATGCCCGATTCTGAGAATGCGGTGACTGAAGTCGTACCCAGCACAGAGCCAATCACGGTGCCGCCTGCGTCCGCAACCAGCGCCGAGCG
>NZ_JCBDHE010000026.1:0-80453 GCF_059834225.1 Vibrio sp. R10-SG3-ISO3
GAGAAACAGAAGAAGCTCGGCGCGCTCGTGGTGTCTCGAACCGCAATGGCAACGCCAGATAAAGAAAAAATGACACAAGCTTTACTGAGCTATGTACGCCGTAAAGGCTTGTCTGTATTAGAGTGGTCTGATCGCGCTCGTGACACATTAGAGCGCATTCGCTGCGCTGCGCAGTGGCTGCCAGAGCACGATTGGCCAGATTGCTCTGACGATGGCTTATTGGCGGCTCTAGAGCGCTGGCTAGAGCCGTACATGAATCAGGTCACGTCGGTCAAGCAGTTGGCATCGATATCGATAGAGCAAGCGCTGCTGGCCTATTTGGGCTGGCCGTTAAATCAGCAGTTGGATGAGTGGCTGCCTACGCACTACACGCTGCCAACGGGCACACGAGCGCGGATTCGTTATCAAGATGGACAAGAGCCCGTGCTGTCGGTTCGAATTCAAGAAGTGTATGGCGAGCAGACGTCGCCACGCATTGCCGACGGTCGCAAAACCTTAGTATTGGAGCTGCTCTCTCCGGCGCGCAGACCGTTGCAGATCACCCGAGATCTCGCAAGGTTCTGGGCAGGCAGCTACGTGGAAGTACAAAAAGAGATGAAGGGGCGCTACCCCAAACACGTTTGGCCGGATGATCCTGCCAATCATGTGGCAACGACAAAGACCAAGCGGCACTTTAACTGACAGGGCTACTTAACGGTCAGGGCGCGTTAACGGAACTGGGATGGCGTCTGATGGGTAAAGCGCTTGAATTTAGTGCTGAAATAGTTGCTGTCTTTGTAGCCGACTTGAAAGGCAATGTCGGTGATCGACAGGTCAGAGTAATGGAGCAGATCAATGGCTTTATTGACTCGAACACGGTGGACGTAGTTGTTGAACGTGAGGTTAGTGACTTGCTTGATCTTGCGGCTCAGAGTGCGTGACGAGATGTTAAACCGCTCGGAAATGTCGTTGACGCATATCTCTTCACTGTAGTTATTCTGTAACCAGTCGATCACTTGCAAAATGGTGTTGTCGTCGGCGTTGTTATTTTGGGAAGTTAACCGTCCGCGTGACAGCTCAACGATCAACTGCTGAAACAGCGCTTCAGCCATAATGCGAGAATCGACCGAGTTCTGCATCGCTTCTTTTTCGAGTTGCGCCATCAGTTGCTCGGTGCGTTTCAACGTGGCGGTGGAAATCAGCCAACTTTTCTCTTCGGACTCTTCCCTCGGTAGTAGATTTTTCAGCAATGGTGAGTAGGCCAGTCGACTCTTTTTAAACAAGATATTAGTTAGATGGAGGTCATCTACCTGTTCGTACAAGTGACGGTCATTGGGTGAAATAAAGCAAATATGATTCTTTGCGAGATTGGTCGGGATGTCATTAAGAATGTGTTGTCCCGTGCCTTTGGTGACAATGATCAACTCGTGAAAATCATGCGAATGTTCTGGGTAGTTGGGTTGAGGAGCACGGACTTCGGCACACACGGCGGAGTCTGAAGTATGAAAAAAGTCGTCACCGTTTAATTGAAACATTGTTTTACTCCTCTTTGGTTGTTTTTTTGTACTCCTTTCATGTTGGAGCAGCAACTCTGGGATAGACAGAATGTGATCTTTAGTGCGACATGGAAGTCAGAGTGTGATCCTTTTCACTTCTCCAGTTTTTGCTCTAATTTCGGAGAAAAAACACAGAAAAGCCGAGAAGTGGAGGACTTCTCAGCCATTTACATCTGTGGCAGCGACGCCGTACTGGCTTAGAGGTTAAAAGTCTCTTTCAGCGCTAGCATATCTTCAGGGCTGACGCCTTGTGGGATAAATCCACTGGCTAAGCACATCAAATAGAGTTTGGCGCCTTTGTTGGCGACATCGACAAAATCGAACGCGGTCAGTGCGTCTTTGCCGGTGGCGACAGCGCCATGTTTTTCCCAAATAGCGACGTCGTGCATCAGCAGCTTATCGCGGGTTCCTTGGGCCATGGTTTGGCTACCCGGCATGCAGTAAGGCACTATGCCAATCCCTCTAGGTACGAAAGCGCGCACTTCTGGCAGCATTTGCCAACAAGCTATGGTGTACGCATCATCGTTTTGCGCAAAATCTGGATGATGGGAAAGTGCGATCAGCTCAATTGGATGCGTGTGAACCACGCATCGGCTATCTCGCCCAGCCTGCTGTTGCGAGATGATGATCTCCACATGAGAGATAAATTCGCTGGTGGGGGCGAAATCTGGATTATTTCGTCCACCCCAAAGCAGATGGTATCCCTGTGCGCTGTCGTCAATGCGCAAAATGCAGCCCGCTGCTTCTGGGTCACGTAACTCACGAATCCGCTCTCCCGTTCCTTTGACAAAAAAGAGATGACCCGCCGCAGCGCTTGGAAAGGCATCACCGCCAATCATAGAGAGCTTCTTATGCGGAAAAGCACTGAGGTCGGGTGGGAGAACGCCAAAAATATCAGTAATGTCGACAGAGATATTACCGCCATTACGCTCTGCCCACTCTCGTTGCCACAGATACTGCGCGACTTCGCTTACTTTGGCGATTTCGTCTTGGACTACTTGGTTTATGGTCACCGTTTGCATTTGAATTCCTTAATTGATAGTCGTGGTTACGCGAGATAGAAGACCGATTGCAGTGGCACTGAACGAGGTGAATTATCCTCGTTGGTATCCATGATGTCGGCCATGTATCGCCACCACTTTTGGCAGATGTCAGTGTCTGCGATGGCTTGCCATTTCTCTTCACTTCGTACATTGAGGCAGGCAAACAATTGCTCAGTCTCAGGGTGAAGAAAAATGGAATAGTGCTCGGCGCCGTGTGCTTTTAGCGCACGTTCCAGTTCAGGCCACAGTTCATCATGGCGACGCTGGTACTCTCGGGCTTGGCCGGGTTTAAGCTGCATGACCGTGGCGATTCTGATTGCATTGGGCGTCATGGGCTCTCTCACTCTGCATCACGGCGCAGCAGTACGGTTTCCTCGTACTCTTTGATATCGCGTAGCCAATCCAAACCGACAGGAACCTGGTTCATCAAACAGTAGTAATCCCAGACCGCTGCCCATGGCGCGCTGCGGGTCTCTTCTAATAGAGCCAGTCGTGTGGTGTAGTCACCGCTGTTTTCCGCTAGGCGCAGTTGCGTTTCGGGTTCGAGCATCGCTTTGAGTAGCGCTTTGCGCGTATTGCGTGTGCCAATCACCCAAGCGGCAACGCGGTTGATGGACGCATCAAAGAAATCGAGTCCCACATTGACGCGATCAAAGAGCTTGTTGCGAACAATTTCGTTGGCGATGGCTTGGGTTTCATCATCCAAGAGTACGACGTGGTCGCTGTCCCAGCGAATAGGGCGGGTGACATGAAGCAAGAACTCTTTCACATAGAGTGAGCAAGCCGAAATCTTGTCACTGATTACTTCTGTTGGGTGGAAGTGCCCCGCGTCGAGACACAGCAAAATGTCGCGTGTGGCGGCATAGCCCATATAGAACTCGTTGCTGCCTACTGTGTAGGCTTCAGCGCCAATGCCAAAAAGCTTGCTTTCGACGGCGTCTTTGTGAAAAGCGCTATCAATCGGCTCGGCGATGATTTCATCCAATGAGGCCATTAAGCGCTGTCTAGGGGTTAAGCGATCGATGGGCACATCTTTCATGCCATCCGGAACCCAAATGTTCATTACTGATGGAGTACCAAGCTCTTTACCAAAGTACTCTGAGATTTTTCGGCTCGCCTTGCAGTGGTCAATCCAGAACTGACGAATCTCAGCGTCGGGGTGAGAGAGGGTAAAGCCATCCTCACTGAGTGGGTGTGAGAAGCATGAAGGGTTAAAGTCCAGTCCTAACTCATTCCGTTTGGCCCATTCAACCCAATTCTTAAAATGCTCAGGTTTGATCTGGTCGCGCGGAACGGGTTGGTCCGATTCTAAGTAGATGGCGTGCAAGTTGAGTCGCTTAGCACCCGGGATCAAACTGAATGCTTTATCGAGATCTTGACGCAATTCTGCGGGTGTACGCGCTCTACCCGGGTAGTTCCCTGTTGCTTGGATACCACCACTGAGTGCTTGCTCTGGGTTTTCAAACCCACGCACGTCGTCCCCTTGCCAGCAATGGATGGAGATGGGAATCTCATTGACTGCTTTTATGACGTTGTCGGTATCAATGCCCATATCGGCAAATTGTTGTTTCGCCAGTTGGTAGGCTGAATGAATCTGTTGTTGAGTTGGCATCAAAGTATCCTTATTGAGTCAAGGCGTCGAAGCGCGCTTGCTGCGCGTCGAGTTGTGAAATCGGTGTCGGTGAAAATTGGGTGAGTTCGAAAGAGTGCGCGATGATCTCGCGCCCATGCTCAATCGAGTGCACCGCGCCAGTGGCAATCAATTGACCCATCATATTGCCCAGTGCCGAAGCTTCAGTCGGATTAGCCAAGACGGGCACTTGACAGGTATTAGCGCACAACTGGTTGAGAAAATGATTGTTGGCTCCGCCGCCCACCACGTGAATGGCGGTCAGAGGTTTGGGCGCTAGATGGTTAAGTTGAGCAAACACTTGTGCATAGCGCAGTGCCAGACTGTCGAAAATGCAGCGCGCAATCTGTGCCAATGTTTGTGGGGTTCCTTGCCCTGTTCGTTGGCAAAAATCGACGATCGCGTGCTCCATGTTGTCAGGGTTGAGGAAGCAGGCGGCGTCCGGGTCAATCAAAAACTCGAATGCGGGGCTTTGCTGAGCCACCTCCACTAAATGAGCGAAGTGATATTCGCTGTGCAGTTTTTGGATGGATTGAATCAGCCACAGTCCCATGATGTTTTTCAAGGTGCGATAGGTGCCACCCGCACCGCCTTCATTTGTCACGTTGGACAGTAGGGCTTCGTCATTCAATGTGGGATGAGCGGACTCGTATCCCATGAGCGACCAGGTTCCTGAACATAAATAGGCGCACGTGTCGGATTGGAGTGGCGTGCCTAATACCGCTGACGCCGTGTCATGGCTGGCAATGGACGCGACTGGAACAGTTTTGTACTCACCAATGATCTGGTTAGGCGCTTTCGGCTCCAGAAACCAATCACTTGGAATACCAATGCGATCAAGCAAAGCTTGGCTCCACTGTTTGGTGCGACAGTCAAGCAGTTGGGTGGTGGACGCGTTGGTGTACTCGCAATGCTTGACGCCAGTCAGGCGATAGTTGAGGTAGTCAGGAATCAGCAATAGGGTCGCCACATCGCTGAGTGATTCTTTGGGCAGTGCGCACAATTGGTAAAGCGTATTAAAGGGCAAAAATTGGATGCCCGTGGTTTGGTAAAGGGCTTTTCGGTCGAGTGTGTCGGCCAGCAGTTGCTCCATGACACCTTGAGTGCGCGCGTCTCGATAGGAGACTGCAGGGCTGTGTCTTTGACCTTGTTTATCCAGCAGAACAAAGTCGACACCCCAAGTGTCAATACCTATGCTCGCAGGGTGAATCCCACTTTCGAGCACGACGTCGATACCGATACACACTTGTTTAAACAGGGCATCAATATCCCAGCAGTCTTGACCTTGGATTGAAACCAATTGGTTGGTAAATCGATGTTGCTCATCAAGGGAGAGGCGCTGACCATCAAACGTTCCTAGCATGACTCTGCCGCTAGAGGCGCCAATATCAATCGCAATTACGTGTTGCTGCATTATGGATGTCCGTTGTTCTTAATGTGAGAAATTATCGGTAAATCTCTTCTTGAGAGACTTAAAAAAAATGCAGGGGTTGGCGATAAGGTGTCAGGTTTTTCAATATCGATTTGCGTTAGATCACAAAAGCTCACACCTCCGTTTTTTGTGCACAACAGGTGAAAAAAGCCCTGCATGAGCAGGGCAAACATCGCGTTTCGAGGACACGGTAGGTGTTTATAAATAGGTACGTAAATACTCAGAGAGACAAAGGATCGCCATAGCCTGACCATAAGGCATGGAGGTCAATGGGATGTTGCGGTAGTAATCGAGGTCATCGCCCATGGCGGTGCCAAAAGAGACATTGATCAGTTCACCGGATTCGCTGATGTAGTCCTTGATGAGGACATCGACGGCTTTGTTCGCCATTGGGGCGTAGTCGGCAGAAATGTATCGCTTGCGTACGGCTTTTAATATGCCATACGCAAAACCCGCCGTGGCTGACGCTTCCACATAAGAGTGATCGTCATCGAGCAGGGTGCACCACAAGCCACTCTCTTGTTGAGTGCGAGCGAGCATCGCCACCTGACGTTCAAGAATGTGCACCAAGTGACGACGATAAGCGTCATGCTCTGGCAAGTCGAGCAACTCAAGGAAATCAGGGATCACTATCGTGACCCAGCTGTTGCCGCGTGCCCAACGTGCATTGGCAAAGTTATGGTTGCCATCAAAGGTCCAGCCATGGAACCAAGCGCCGGTCTCGCGATCCATAAGGTATTGAATGTGGGTCAGGAACTGATATTTCGCTTCTTCCACATACTCTGGGCGGTCAAGCAGTAGGCCAATCTTGGTGAGCGGCATGACGCTCATCATGAGTGTGTCATCCCACATCTGCTCATTGTTTTCACTGTTGTAAACAATGTGCTGAATGCCACCGCTTTGCGTTTTGGGCATCTGGTACATCACATACTCTGCCCAAGCTTCCAGATACGGGATCAAGGATTGATCTTGCGTCTCTTCATAGCGATAGGCCAAGGTCAAAAATGGGCACACAGTATTGACGTTTTTCGTGGCTTGCTCTTCGGCAAATCGGTCTTCAAACCACTCATCAATAATGTTGAGCACGGTTTGATCATTGGTTTGTTGGTAATACTTGTACATGCCATACAGACCAATACCGTGCGTCCACTCCCAGCCGGCCCAGCCTTTGGTATCTATGGTGCGACCGTCATCAAGATGAAGTAAAAACTCGCCGGTTTCATCTTGAATGTTGATTAAGTTGTTGATCAAAGATTGAATCTTATCGACCACCACTTTTTTCGGGTGTTCACGTTCGATACGGCGAAGGAGTGGGCTTTGTTTTACAGGAAACACTTTCATTTTCATTCCTTAATTCGATTACATAACACCAAGCAGTCTTGGTAAGAATAGAGTGAGTTCAGGGACATAGGTAATCAGCATCAGCATCGCGATAATGGCGATGTAGAACGGGATCAGCGGCTTGATCACCTCTTCGACTTTAACTTGGCCGACGCTTGCCCCGACATACAGGCCACTGCCTACCGGAGGCGTGATGGTACCGATGGCAAGGTTGAAAACCATCAAGATGCCAAAGTGGACGGGGTCAACGCCAATCTTTTGCACAATCGGCAGTAAGATAGGAGTGAATATCAGGATCGCAGGTCCGATATCCATAAAGGCGCCGACAATCAAAATAAACAGGGTGATGACCAGCATGATAATCGCCGGATTATCTGAGATGCCAAGGATCAACTTACTCAGCGCACCAGGGATTCCGGTCATCGACATCGCAAAAGACATCGCTGAAGACGTGGCGAGCAAGAACATGATCACGCCCGTCATGACGAAGGTCTGGATCAAAATCTTCGGCAGATCTTTAAGGGTTAAGGTTCGGTACATCACTAAGGTTAAAAACGCGGTGTACACAACAGCGATCGCTGAGGCTTCGATGGCGGTGAAGATCCCTTGAACGATCCCGCCAACAATGATGACCACCAGCAGCAAGCTTGGGATCGCTTCTCGTGTCACGATCCACGCCGTGCCTTTTTGTAGGGTAAAGAAGTTTGTGTAGTTGTTTCTCTTCGCCACCACATAGGTGATGAGAATACACCCCAGCCCCCAAAGACTGCCCGCAATCAGACCGCCCGCAAACAGCGCTGCAATTGATGTACCGCCACTGGCCAACGCATAAAGAATAAACGCCGTGGTAGGAGGGATGAGCATCCCTGTCGGCGCTGACGCGATATTGACCGCAGAGGCAAAATTACGGTTGTAGCCCTCTTTGGCGCTCATTGGAATCATCACACCACCAATTGAGGTGGAAGCCGCAATGGCTGATCCAGACACGGCACCAAACATCATATTGCCCGCGATGTTGGTGTAGGACAAAGAGCCGGGGATGCGCCCCGTAAACAGCTTGGCAAAGTTGACTAATCGGGTCGCGATGCCGCCGTTATTCATGATAACGCCCGAAAGAATGAAGAAGGGAACGGCCAACAGCGCAAAGCTATCTAGGCTAGAAAACATCTTCTGTGCGGTGGTGAACATCGCAATATCGAACGGAAGAACGAGCATCACGGTCGCGCAGGAGGCAATCACGATGCACAAACCAATCGGCGTACCTAAAACTAGCAGCAAGACAAAAACGCCGATCAATAGGCTCGCTGCGGTGATGGGATCGGTCATGCGGTTTTCCTTGTTGCGCGATCGTTGATAGGCTTCTCTTTGCAAGGAAGAGCGCGAATTTCTTTATGAATATCAAGGATATTGAGCAGGCTGTAAATGATGATCAGCACGCCAGAGAGCGGTAGAGCATAGTAGACCTTACCCATCGACAGTTGCAGCACTGGCGAGATCTGCATCATGGCGTTGCTAGAGACTTTCCAACCGCCGATGATCATGATGTAGACCGAAAAGGCAATGAACACCATTTGGATGACGATGTTCCAGTAACCCGCAATTCGGGCAGGGTAGCGATCAAGAAACAGCGTTAGGCTAATGTGCTCTCGTTTTCCGGCCACATAGGCAAGCCCAATCACCGAGAGCCAAACCAAAGAGAAGCGCAGCATTTCTTCAGAGAAGGTGCTGGGCGTATTAAATAGGTAGCGACTGATCACTTGCCAGCAAGCGACAAAGACCATCACGGTCATCAGTGAGCAACCAAACCATTCGATGGCTTTATCGAGCCACTTTCTTAGCGTATTCATATCAACCTCGTAGGGCAGGAGATAGAAGACTGGCTTCTATCTCCTCGGTTTTAGTTTTGTTCTACTTGTTCGATTTTCTGATAGAGCGAGTAAAGCTCTGGTTTTTTCTTGAGGTTTTCATAGATGGGCTGCACTGCTTGTTTAAAGGGGGCTTGGTCTATTTCGAAGAACTCGACGCCAAAATCTTTGCGCGCAGATTCGGTCGTTTTCGCCATCTCTTCTTGCCATAACTCTTGCTGAAGTGTGATGGATTCATCAATCGCTTCTTGTAGGGCCGCAAGTTGATCTGGGGTCAGCTTTTGTTTGGTGATGTTACTCATGACCACCACGTCAGGGATTCGAGTGTGCATGTCGTAGCTGTAGAATTTGGCCACTTCGCCATGACGGGCGATGGTTAGGGCAAACTCGTTGTTTTCTGCGCCATCAAGAATGCCTTGCTGCAATGAGGTGTACACTTCAGCTTGGCTCATGGCGATAGGTGCGGCTCCGAGGAGCTTCATTGTCTCGATGGACGTTTCACTCTGCATCACGCGGATCTTTTTACCTTTGAGGTCGTCGAGCGTTTTCACCGGTGCTTTGCTCATGTAGAAGCTGCGCGCTCCTGAGTCATACCAACCGACACCGGAGAAGCCTTGCGCTTCTGTTGAACGATAGACCGTGCTCATGACATCCTCGTCTTCCATCACGCGGTAAAAGCCCTCTTTGCTGTCAAAAAGGTAAGGCAATGAAAAAACGCCGTAGAGAGGGGAGAAGCTTTCGAGAAGGCCAGATGAGACTTTAGTGATATCAATGGCACCGACTTGAGCCATTTCAACCAGTTCACGTTCGCCGCCGAGCTGGCTGTCTGGGAAGTATTGAATCGTGACTTCGCCGTTGGTTTTTTCAGCCACAGCATCACCAATGTACTGTAAGGCGGCTTTCACGGGTTGGCTGTTTTCAGCGTAGGCAAGCTTGAGCACGGTGTTTGCGTAAGCGCCTTGCGCAGCCAGCATCAGTGCGGATGCTAAAACGGCTTTGTTGAAGGGGGTGTAGAGTCGGGACATAGTATCCTCCATACATAATGGCTTTTGATTATGTTATTGGTTGGTTGGGTTTATCGTTATTGATTTACGCAGTGTATAGTTGCAGGGCGGCGCGATGTTCACCTTTAAAAATGAGCCAGCTTTATCTGGCCATCGTCAATTTTGCGAGATCGATAGCGCAGCGAGTCACATTTTTACTTTTTGTCTCCCCACGGAGAATGCGCTTGAACGCTGGGCTTTTTTACGCCGAACTGACTTACTGCTGTTTAGGCATACAGCAAAGCGCGATATAGTAAGCGCCAATGCTCAGCAATCCGAATTTAGCTCATGACCAGCAATAAGAAGCCGCGTTCGAAAGGGACAGCCACGAAAAAACGTACGCCAGCGCGAACCGCCTCGAAAAAGCCCTCTTCGCCTAATAAAACACCATTAAAAGCCAGTGTGTTACGAACCCTATGGGGCCTTACATGGAAGCTCGCCTTGGCTGGGTTTGCCTTACTACTGGTGGTGGGCATCTATCTTGATAGCTTGGTTAAACAGAAATTTGAAGGTCAGCTGTTCTCTTTGCCTACGGTGGTGTATGCGCGTATTTTGCATCTCGCGCCGGGTGACAACATTTCGATTCAAGAAGTCCGTAATGAGCTGGATGTGCTCAATTATCGCAAAGTGCGTCACCCTCAATACCCGGGTGAGTATTCCTCTTCTTCGAGCAAGATTGAGCTGATTCGTCGGCCTTTTGAGTTCTCTGATGGCCCAGAGCCTGACCGCCACGTCATGCTGCATTTTGATGCGTCAAGCCTGCAAAGGATCCAATCGTTAGAAAAGCCGGGGGAGTTAGGCTACTTGCGCATTGAGCCGAAAATGCTGGGTATGCTTGAAAAAAATCAAGATGAACAACGACTGTTTATCAAGCGGGTCGATTTTCCGGAAGTGATGATCGACGCGCTGCTCGCAACAGAAGACCGGCACTTTTATCAGCATGATGGAGTGTCACCATTGGCGATCGCGCGTGCTTTGGTGGCCAACGTGAAAGCGGGGCGGACCGTGCAAGGCGGCAGCACTCTGACGCAGCAGTTAGCCAAAAACCTCTTTTTATCGAGCGATCGCACCTTATGGCGCAAAATGAGAGAGGCTTACATCGCCCTGATTCTCGATTATCGCTACAGCAAAGACCGCATTTTGGAAGCGTACCTCAATGAAGTCTATTTAGGTCAAAGCCGCGGTGAAGCGATTCATGGCTTTGGTTTGGCGTCGCGTTTTTATTTCGGCCAACCGATTCAAGAGCTGAGAATTGATCAACTGGCGTTGTTGGTCGGCATGGTGAAAGGCCCTTCGTATTACAACCCACAACGCTACCCTGAGCGGGCGAAAGAGCGTCGAGATCTGGTGCTGCGCTTAATGATGCAACAAGGCACGTTGACGGCGAGCGAGTTTGATGCTGCTGCCAGCCGCCCACTGGATTTACAAGCAACGCCACAAATTGCCAGTCGTCAGCCCGCTTATTTTCAGCAAGTGAGTATTGAGCTCAAAGAGAAACTTGGAGAGCGTTTCCAAGGCGACAGCGGCCTGCGCGTATTTACCTCACTTGACCCTGTCTCGCAGCATCAATTGGAACGCGCCGTGGCCTCTAAGGTAACGCAACTGGCAACCGTGGCGGGCGATGAATTAGAGGGCGCAGCGGTGGCGGTGGATCGACACACCGGCGAAATTCGCGCGATGGTCGGTGGCAAACGCACCGGCTTTGATGGCTTTAACCGAGCCTTGAACGCGAAGCGGCAAATTGGCTCATTGGCAAAACCTGCGGTCTATTTGGCGGCGCTCAATCAGCCGGAAAAATACACCTTAGCCACCACGCTGCATGACAAGCCGATTACGCTCAAGGGCAGTCAAGGTAACGTCTGGTCGCCGCGCAATTACGACCGAGAATATCGCGGTGATGTGCCGCTCTATCTGGCGCTGGCCAAATCGCTCAATGTGCCGACGGTGGAGCTAGGTATGCAAGTGGGCATAGAGAAGGTCATCAACACCTTTGAGCAGCTTGGCGTGCCACGTGAAGAGATTCGCCCGGTGCCTTCGATGTTTTTAGGCTCATTCAGTCTTACCCCGTTTCAGGTGGCGCAGATGTACCAAACCTTAACCAACTCGGGCCGATACGCGAAGCTCTCTGCGCTGCGTTCGGTGCTGAATCTTGAAGGGCAGGTGCTGTATGAGTCTCTGCCTAGCGCGTCACAGCGCGTCGATCAACAAGCGGCCTGGCTGACCACTTATGCGATGAAAATCGGCGTTACCGAAGGCACTGGCCGCTATCTCAATAGTCAGTTTTCTCAAGCGGCGCTGGCGGGAAAAACCGGTACCAGTAATGATACCCGTGACAGTTGGTTTGTCGGTGTTGATGGGCGAGAGGTGACCACGATATGGCTTGGCCGAGACGACAATACACCGACCAAACTGACGGGGTCGAGCGGCGCATTACGTGTCTATGCCGATTACTTATCACAGCGTATTCCGCAGCCATTGAGTCTGCCATGGCCCCAAGGCATCACGACACTAGGTTTTGCTGGGCGAGAGTCGGGCAGCTTGGCGCTGGATTGTCGTAACGACTTTAGGTTGCCCGTATGGGATAACACAGGTCAGCTCAAACAACAGTGTGATAAAGCGTCGGCATCCTGGATCAATCGACTCTTTGACTGGTAAGGTCAGATGGGTTTGTGTATATAATCCGAAATCATTGGTTTTGAAAGGAATTCAAACGTGAAAAAAACGCTTCGCTCCTTGCGCGGTTTTAGCTATCTATGCGCTTTTTTAGGCGGGTGGCCACTCATAGCGACAGCACAGTCAGGACCATCGCTGCTTGATACCGATGTGCCAGCTGTTGAGCGCCCTAAAATTGCTGTGGTGCTGGCGGGCGGCGGCGCCAAAGGTGCGGCGCACATTGGGGTGTTGAAAGCGCTTGAAGAGCTGAAAATTCCAGTCGACTACATTACCGGCACCAGTATGGGCGCCTATGTCGGCGGCCTTTATGCGACAGGGATGAGCGCTGATGAAATCGAGAGTTTTCTTTACAGCGTCAATTGGAACTCTGGCTTTGTTGATAAAGTGCCGCGCAGTGAGCGTCGTGTGAGAGATAAAGAGTACGAAGACCGCTACCAACTGACGACCGATTTTGGCCTCGGGATTGGTGAGCTCAGAGCCGCCAAAGGGGTCGTGCAAGGGCAGAGTATGCTGCGTATCTTGCGCGAAACCACAGGTAATCTTCCTCCTTTTACCAGCTTTGATGAACTGGCGATCCCCTATCGTTCGGTGGCGACCGACATCATTCAATTAGAACCTGTCATATTAAGCAGTGGCTATTTGACCGATGCCATGATGGCGAGCATGTCTGTCCCTGGTGCGCTGCCACCGTATGAAGTGGATGGCAAAATGTTGGTCGACGGCGGGGTGACCAACAATATGCCGGTCGAACTCGCTCGAGCACTGGGCGCGGACATCATTATCGCGGTGGACATCAGCTCGGATTATCGCGCCGAAGAGGAATTTACCAACTTATTTACCGTCGCTTCGCAGTTGTCCAATTATCTTGTAAAGCGCAGTACTCGAGAGCAGACGAGCTTTCTTGCTGAGGGCGATGTCCTTCTGAAACCTGAGGTGGGTCGCTATGGCACCACCGATTTCTCCATTATGCCTGAAGCGTATGTCAAAGGTTATGAGGTCGCCCACGCAGCAAAGGAGCAATTGCAGGCGTTGTCGGTTTCTTCCGCTGAGTACCAACACTATGTGGAGAAAAAACAGCAAGCACGAGCCAAACTCACTTATGTCGATGAGGTGGTGATTGACCGATTGGAGGTGAGCAATAACAGCCCATTCTCCGATGAGGTGATAGCGCAGCGATTGAATCTTGAAAGCGGCGAGCAGTATTCGACGGAAACGTTGGAGCAGAGCATACGCGATCTCTATGTGTTGGATCGGTTTGAGTTGGTGACCTACCAGTTTGATCAGCAAGATGATGACAACGTGCTGCGCGTGAACATCAAAGAGAAATCCTGGGGGCCGAATTTTGTCGACTTTCGTTTCTTCCTTGAAGATGACTTTCAGACCAAAAGCCAGTACTCGATTGGTGTCTCCACCAACTTCACCGGCTTGACGGAGCAAGGAGCCGAGCTAAGAACCAATGTCGAACTGGGCACAGACAAGCTGTTGGAGTTTGATCTCTATTCACCGATCCTCTCCTCTCAAACACTGTTTGGTAACGCGATAGTCAGTTACAAGGAGCAGACGCGTAACCTGCCGTTTGACGCCGATGGAGAGTTCGAATTCATTACCGATCCTACCTTAGAGACAACTGAGAATTACCTGCCGGTGAACTATGCCCAGTGGATTGGGGAGCTGGCGATGGGTTATCAGAGCAACTTATGGAGCCAATTTAAGGTGGGCGGGCGCTATACGCACGGTGAAGTGGAAGCGTCGACCTTCTCCTTGTTTGGCACTGGCCGCTATGAGCGCCTGGGTCTGTTTGCCAACTA
The DNA here is from genome assembly GCF_059834225.1 of Vibrio sp. R10-SG3-ISO3. Lineage (NCBI taxonomy): Bacteria > Pseudomonadati > Pseudomonadota > Gammaproteobacteria > Vibrionales > Vibrionaceae > Vibrio > Vibrio sp. R10-SG3-ISO3. The sequence continues at coordinate 14,371 of NZ_JCBDHE010000026.1, forward strand.
CCGCATTGATACTTTGGACAACTTTGCCCTACCAAACAAGGGGGTTTACCTCGATCTAGGATTCCTAGTTTCTGATGATAGCTCGCAAGACAGTTTGTCGGACATCGATGATACCGTGTACGAAACCACCGTGCGTTGGATAGGTGCGCACAGCTTTGGCCGTCATACTTTAGTGGGAAACTTTGATGGCGCGCTAGTGGAGAGCAAAAAGTCCCAGTTGCTGGTGGATCCTAAACAGTTAGGCGGCTTTCTAAACCTCTCCGGCATCCCGAAAAACAGTCTGGTTGGGCAAAACAAACTCTATGGCAATGCCACTTATCGCTACCGTTGGTTTGATAATGATTTTGGCCTCTTCAGCTCGCCCTTCTACGTAGGCGCGTCATTGGAATATGGCGGTGTGTGGTCAGATCCGGATACAGAAATCAGCCAAGCGCCGATGTATCAAGCGGCTTCGGTTTTTGCGGGGATTGACTCGCCAGTCGGACCGGTGATGTTTGGTTATGGCCGTACTGAACAAAACTACGACTCGTTTTATCTCATCATCGGCAGTTCGTTTAAATAGTGGGATCGAGTCGATATAAATTGTTGTACGGTTTATAGGGTGAATGTGCTTATACTGCATGAAAAAGCATAGAACTTTAGTCTCAAGTTGCTATGTTGGTCAAAATGATGAGATTTTAATTTAACGTTAAATTTGCTATTCTACCGCCCACAGTTTGGCCTCTCTGGCATGATTATTCGATGTTTGGTATCGCACCAATTGAATGACAATATGGCATGGAGCGCCAAGTTTCCAAGGATGTTCACTCCCTTCTTTTCTGAATAAATAGCAATAAAGGGGAGGAACCGCAATGAGAGGAAAAAGTCGTGCTTGAAGCCTATCGTAAACACGTCGAAGAGCGTGCTGCTGAAGGAGTTGTACCTAAACCATTGGATGCCGAGCAAGTTGCCAGCCTAGTGGAACTTCTGAAAAATCCCCCTCAAGGTGAAGAAGCGTTTATTCTTGACCTTCTGGAAAACCGAATCCCACCGGGTGTTGATGAAGCGGCTTACGTCAAAGCTGGTTTCCTAACGGCTGTGGCGAAAGGCGAGGTCTCTTCTCCGCTGGTTAGCCGCGAAAAAGCCGCGCAGCTCCTTGGTACTATGCAAGGTGGCTACAACATCGCGCCGCTGGTTGAGTTCCTTGATGATGAGACTCTAGCCCCCATCGCGGTCAAAGCCTTGTCTCATACACTACTGATGTTTGATGCGTTCTACGACGTGGAAGAAAAAGCCAAAGCCGGCAACAGCTTTGCACAGCAAGTGATGCAATCATGGGCGGATGCAGAGTGGTTTACTGCCAAGAAGAAAGTCGCAGAAAAGATCACGGTTAAAGTGTTTAAAGTGACCGGTGAGACGAACACCGATGACTTATCCCCAGCTCCAGATGCTTGGTCGCGCCCTGATATTCCTGTTCACGCGAAAGCGATGCTGAAAATGGAGCGTGAAGGCATCAACCCAGATCAACCTGGTAGTGTTGGCCCTATCACGCAACTCGAAGAGTTGAAAAAAGACGGCATCCCACTCGCTTACGTGGGTGATGTTGTGGGCACCGGTTCTTCGCGTAAATCCGCGACCAACTCAGTGCTGTGGTTTATGGGCGAAGATATCCCATACGTACCTAATAAACGCACCGGCGGTATCTGCTTGGGTGGCAAAATTGCCCCTATCTTCTACAACACCATGGAAGATTCAGGCGCGCTACCGATTGAATTGAACGTACAACAGATGAATATGGGCGATGTGATCGACATCTTCCCGTACGAAGGTGTGGTACGTAAAGATGGCGAAGAGATTTCTCGTTTCGAGCTGAGCAAAGTGCTGCTTGATGAAGTGCGAGCGGGTGGCCGTATTCCTCTTATTATCGGTCGTGGCTTAACCAGTCGCGCGCGCGCATCGCTCGGTCTTGAAGAGACCGATCTCTTTGCAAAACCCGTTGACCCATCATCGTCAACTAAGGGCTTTACTCTGGCTCAGAAAATGGTCGGTAAAGCGTGTGGCGTTGAAGGTGTCCGCGCAGGTCAATACTGTGAACCTAAGATGACCACGGTCGGCTCGCAAGATACGACGGGCCCAATGACGCGTGATGAGTTGAAAGACTTGGCGTGTCTTGGTTTCTCCGCAGACCTTGTTATGCAGTCATTCTGTCATACCTCTGCGTATCCAAAACCGGTGGATGTGAATACTCACCATACCTTGCCAGACTTCATTATGAACCGTGGCGGTGTCTCTTTGCGCCCTGGTGACGGTGTTATCCACTCTTGGTTAAACCGCATGTTGCTGCCAGATACCGTAGGTACAGGTGGTGACTCGCATACTCGTTTCCCTCTTGGCATTTCTTTCCCTGCCGGTTCTGGCTTGGTGGCGTTTGCCGCAGCGACGGGTGTGATGCCATTGGATATGCCTGAGTCTATCTTGGTGCGCTTCAAAGGCGAGATGCAGCCGGGTATCACCTTGCGTGATTTGGTGCATGCGATCCCTTACTATGCGATTCAACAAGGTCTATTGACGGTTGAAAAATCAGGTAAGATCAATGAGTTCTCAGGTCGCGTACTTGAGATTGAAGGGGTGGAGCACTTAACGGTTGAGCAAGCGTTTGAGCTCTCTGATGCCTCAGCAGAGCGCAGTGCAGCAGGCTGTACGGTCAAGCTCTCTCAAGCGTCAATTGAAGAGTACCTCAACTCAAACATCACCATGTTGAAGTGGATGATCTCCGAAGGTTACGGCGATCGCCGCACCATCGAGCGTCGCATTACAGCGATGCAAGAGTGGTTGGCTAACCCTGAACTAATGGAAGCCGACGCGGACGCGGAGTACGCGCACGTGATTGAGATTGATCTTGCCGAGATCAACGAACCTATCTTGTGTGCGCCAAACGATCCGGATGATGCGCGCCTACTTTCTCAAGTGCAAGGCACTGAGATTGACGAAGTCTTCATTGGCTCGTGCATGACCAACATTGGTCACTTCCGTGCAGCAGGTAAATTGCTTGAGCAATATGGTGGTACCTTGAATACACGTCTCTGGGTAGCGCCGCCAACCAAGATGGACCGCGATCAATTGACCGAAGAAGGCTATTACGGCATCTACGGCCGTGCGGGTGTGCGTATTGAAACCCCAGGGTGTTCACTCTGTATGGGTAACCAAGCGCGCGTAGCGGATAAAGCGACGGTCATGTCGACCTCAACGCGTAACTTCCCGAACCGTTTAGGTACCGGCGCGAATGTGTTCCTCTCTTCCGCTGAGCTCGCGGCAGTGGGCGCTATCATAGGCCGCATCCCTACTAAAGAAGAGTATCTTGAGTACGCGGCGAAGATCAATGCGACCGCGGCGGATACCTATCGCTACTTGAACTTCCACAAGATGGAACAGTACACCAAGAAAGCGGATACCGTGATCTTCCAAGAACCAGCGTAATCACGCTCTAGCGAATATGACAGATCAGCGTCTGCTTCGGCAGGCGCTTTTTTTATCTCTGTTTTTTAGGCTCACGGTGTCGATTTTTAGAGTGTCTGAGGCCGATTTTAGGTATAGTGCGCGCCTTTTCTTCACGACTTTTTCTGGGTAGGTGGTTCAATTATGGAATTTGAATTTATTAAGAATACCTTACTGGGTGACGTCTACGTAAGATCCAGTATGGGGCATGAGGTCTTTGGTCGCTGGCTTCAGGAAGAAATTGGTCAAGACCCCGTCAAACTCGAGAGCATTGATCAGTTGCTAGCCAGTGCGAAAGCTGCGCCTCAGCAAGAGTGCATTTTAGAAGGCCGAGAAATTTCTCTGACAGTTCAAGGTGATGAAGTGTTAGTGGAAGAGAACAGCTTAAAGCATGACTTTGACCTTGGCGCGGAAAGTGAGTTTGAGTTGTATGAGAGCGAGAGCCGTGCAAGCTGCGGTTTGGAAGATTTCGAACAACTGCTCGACCAGTGGAAATCCTTTCTTCGAACAATGTAATGCACCCTATTGGTGAATGAATTCACGGATGCTCTGTTTTTGGGAAGCGCGCGCACCTTTATGGTGCGCGTTTTTCGTTCTACAGGATGGGAATTTAATGTAATTTCATATTTATCAATGGTTTAAAAACTTGGCACGCACCTTGGATTATAGAAAAGCAAAAGGATGACTGCTTCAGAGAGGATGCGATGAAACTTATTAATGCGATTATCAAACCGTTCAAATTAGATGATGTTCGAGAGGCGTTAGCCGATGTGGGCATCGAGGGGATGACTGTATCAGAGGTGAAAGGCTTTGGTCGTCAAAAAGGCCATACAGAACTTTACCGTGGTGCAGAATATCAAGTCGATTTTCTACCCAAAGTAAAACTAGAGATCGCCACTCAGGCTGAAAACGTTGACCGCGTTATCGAAGCCATCACGAAAGCGGCGCACACCGGAAAAATTGGTGACGGTAAGATTTTTGTCTACGACCTAAGTCAAGCAGTGCGTATTCGTACTGGTGAGACGGATGTTGAGGCACTTTAAGAATTCAAAGGACTGGAGATAAACACGATGGAATTATCAACAACAGTAACAGAGTTACGTTACGCACTAGACACCTTTTTCTTCCTCATTTCAGGTGCGTTAGTTATGTGGATGGCTGCGGGTTTTGCGATGCTGGAAGCGGGTCTAGTACGTTCAAAGAACACCACTGAAATCCTAACCAAAAACTTCTGCCTATACGCTATCGCTTGTACCATGTACTTGGTGGTTGGCTACAACATTATGTACGTCGACAACGGCGAAGGCGGTTGGCTACCATCAATCGGTGCGCTGATTGGTACGCAAGGTGAAGGTGCAGACCACTCCCTTGAGTCTGACTTCTTCTTCCAAGTTGTGTTCGTGGCGACGGCGATGTCGGTTGTCTCTGGCGCAGTGGCTGAGCGTATGAAGCTATGGGCTTTCTTGATTTTCGCTGTCGTACTTACAGCCTTCATCTACCCAGTCGAGGGTTACTGGACTTGGGGCGGTGGCTTCCTATCTGAAGCGGGCTTTAGCGACTTTGCAGGCTCTGGTATTGTTCACATGGCAGGCGCAGCAGCAGCATTGGCAGGCGTACTTCTTCTTGGTGCACGTAAAGGTAAATACGGCAAAAACGGTGAAATCTACCCAATTCCTGGTTCAAACATGCCATTGGCAACGTTGGGTACCTTCATCCTATGGTTCGGTTGGTTCGGCTTCAACGGTGGTTCACAGTTGATGGTATCAGATTTCGAGAACGCAACAGCGGTTGGTCAAATCTTCCTAAACACCAATGCCGCAGCCGCAGCAGGTGCCATTGCAGCGCTGTTTGTTTGTAAAACCACTTGGGGTAAAGCAGACCTGACTATGATTCTTAACGGTGCGTTGGCGGGCTTGGTAGCTATCACCGCAGACCCACTGTCACCATCACCACTTTACTCTGTGGCTATCGGTGCGGTATCAGGTGCATTGGTTGTGTTTAGCATCATCGGTCTAGACAAACTTAAGATTGACGATCCAGTGGGTGCTATCTCTGTTCACGGTGTGTGTGGCTTCTTCGGCCTGATGGTTGTGCCACTAAGCAACGGTGACGCTTCATTCGGTGCACAGCTTCTTGGTGCTGCAGTGATCTTCGCTTGGGTATTCGGTGCAAGCCTAGTGGTCTGGGGTATCTTGAAAGCAACAATGGGTATCCGAGTCTCTGAAGACGAAGAGATGGAAGGTATGGACATGCACGACTGTGGTGTTGGTGCTTACCCAGAGTTCGTGACTGTGAAATAAATCACTTTTTAATACAAAGTATGAAGCCCACACTCAGTGTGGGCTTTTTTTGATCTATGCTTCAGGGGCTGAGTAAAAGCACCATAGATACGCTCTGGCTTTTGAGACTGAGTTGATACAAAATTAATCAATATTTGGTTAGATGTGATACAAGTTGTTACAAATAAAGGGGTTTAAAATCAGCCGTTAACCCGCCTGTTTTGCTTATTGATGGATTGTTTTCTAAAGTTTGTTGAATATAATAAACGTATTGATAAACATTATCATTACTATATAAATCTAAAGGATTGACTCGATGAAAAAACTGCTGACTCTTTCTGCATTAGCCTGTGCAACTGTTGCCCCAACCGCGGCTCTCGCTGCAGAAGAAGTAAATGTCTACTCTTACCGCCAGCCTTTCCTTGTTGAGCCGATGTTCAACGAATTTACCAAAGAAACCGGTATCAAAGTAAACGTCAAGTTTGCGAAAACAGGGATCGCAGAAAAGCTCGCTCAGGAAGGAGAGTACAGCCCAGCAGACGTCGTGCTCACTGTTGACATCAGCCGCTTAGCTGAGCTTACCGACAAAGGTCTGGTGCAAGCGGTAAACAGTGACGTGCTTGAGAGCAACATTCCTGCTCAATACCAAGATGAAAATAACGAATGGTTTGCTCTGACGACACGTACTCGCAGCGTTTACTCTTCGCGCGACCGCGTAGGCAAATTGGGTGAAGACTTCACTTACGCCGATTTAGCCAAGCCAGAGTTCAAAGGCAAAATCTGTACACGTAGCGGTAAGCACCCATACAACGTATCACTGATCTCCTCTATGATTGCTCATGAAGGCGAAGCTGCGACCAAAGCTTGGTTGGAAGGGGTGAAAGCGAACCTAGCACGTAAACCGCAAGGTAATGACCGTGCACAAGTGAAAGCCATTAAAGAAGGTTTGTGTGACGTGTCGCTAGGTAACAGCTACTACCTAGGCGCAATGGTTAACGATCCAGAGCAGAAAGCGTGGGCTGACGCGGTGTACATCAACTTCCCGAACCAAAGCACCACAGGTACACACGTGAACATCTCAGGTATGGCGATGGCAAAATACGCGCCTAACAAAGAGAACGCAGTGAAGCTGATGGAATTCCTTGCGGATGACGTCGCGCAAGAGATGTACGCAGAAGTGAACTACGAATACCCAGTCAAAGCGGGTGTAAAACGTTCAGAGCTCGTGGCTTCTTGGGGTGACTTTAAAGCCGATACTCTCTCGCTAGATGAGATCGCCGATCACCACGAAGCAGCAGTGAAACTGCTTGATGAAGTGAAGTTTGATCTGTAATTCTTCTCATTCAGACCATTAATTAAAGACAACCTCAAGTCTCGCTTTTCTTTGCCGAGCTTGAGGTTGTTTGCTTATAAGGGTATAAATACACCTATACGGTTAAAGGATATGAGATGTATTTGCAACTGCATCTATCCCTCATACAGCCTGATGATAAATAGGCAATGAAAGAAAAATATTATTCATGGAAAACCAGCAGTGGAGCGCTTGCTTTGTTGCTGGTTTTACCGATCTTAGCGATATTCTACACCGCCATCGGCGAGACAGATGACCTCTTTGGCCATCTGATGTCGACTGTTCTCCCAACTTACACTTACAACACTGTGCTGCTAGCACTGGGAACCATGGCATTTTCTCTGCTTTTTGGTGTGCCGAGCGCTTGGCTGATGGCGATGTGTCGCCTGCCCAGTGAGCGAGTATTACAGTGGGCATTGGTCTTACCGCTGGCCATGCCTGCCTATATTGTCGGATACATCTTTACCGATTGGTTTGATTTTGCTGGCCCGGTGCAGGTGTGGTTGCGCGGCGTCACTGGCTGGGGACCGGGTGAGTACTGGTTTCCTGATATTCGCACTTTAAGCGGTGCGGTGGTGGTGCTGTCGTTGGTGCTTTACCCCTACGTGTATCTGCTGTGCCGCGCTGCGTTTATGGAACAGAATGTGTCGCTGTTGCAATCGGCGCGCTTATTGAAGTGCTCCCCTTGGGAGAGCTTTTGCCGCATTTCATTGCCACTGGCACGCCCAGCGATGGCAGTGGGGTTGTCGCTGGTTGCGATGGAGACCATCGGCGATTTTGGTACAGTCAGCTATTTCGCGGTCAATACGTTAACGACCGCGGTGTATGACACTTGGTTAGGCTACTCAAGCTTAACGGCCGCAGCAAAAATTTCCGCCATCATGTTGCTGATTGTGATCTTGCTGCTTAGCGCGGAACGCTACAGTCGACGCAAACAAAAGCTGTTTCAGCAGCAGTTTAATAGCCGTGAAGATTTTCGTTATGTGCTAACGGGTTGGAAGAAGTGGCTGGCCCTAATTTGGTGTTGGGGTTTGGTTTGTATCGCTTTTCTTTTCCCGTTGGGTCAACTGCTGATGTATGCCTACACCTACTTCTCACAAAGCTGGACCGCAGAGTTTCGCCAATTTGCGCTCAATAGTCTCTATGTTTCTATTTCCGCTGCGTTGATTGGTGTGGCGATCGCTTTGGTACTCAACTTCTGCCAGCGGATTACGCCGAGTAAGACCAGCGTCAGTTTTATGCGCCTCTCTTCACTGGGCTATGCGGTGCCGGGCACAGTATTGGCAATTGGTATCATGGTGCCTGTACTCAGTCTCGATCATTTGGTTAATGATGTCGCTAAATGGATGGAGTGGGGACGCCCAGGGTTGATTTTCTCTGGTTCTATGTTTGCAGTTATCTTCGCCATGGTGGTGCGTTTTTCAGCGGTGGCGATTGGCAGCATTGAAAGCAGTTTGAGTAAAGTGTCGCCCTCACTGGATATGGCGTCGCGCACCATGGGGTGTAGCGTCAATCAGATGGTGTGGCGGGTTCACTTCCCACTGGTGCGTCGCGGCGCTTTGATTGCGGGCCTGTTGGTGTTTATTGAGTCGATGAAAGAGCTCAACGCCGCTCTTTTGCTCCGCCCATTTAACTTCGAAACCTTAGCGACCTACGTCTACAATTTTGCCTCCGATGAGAAATTGGAGTTGGCGGCGTTACCCGCCGTATTGTTGGTTCTCGTTGGTCTTATTCCTTTAGTTCTGATCAACCGTTCACTGGAGCACACACACTGATGAGTTGCGCGCTATCTATTGAAAACCTCACTTGTAAATATGACGACCAGACCACGGTACTCGAGTCGTTATCTTTGCGGGTCGAGCATGGTGAAATTGTCTGTCTACTTGGCGCCAGTGGTTGTGGGAAAACGACGTTGCTCAAAGCGATTGCTGGTCTGCTTCCGCTCAGTTCAGGCACCATGAGTCTCAATTGCAACGTGATTGATAATGGCGAGCACTGGTTGCCGCCAGAGCAGCGCAACATCGGTATGATTTTCCAAGATTACGCGCTGTTTCCCCATCTGACGGTAGAACAAAACATTGCCTTTGGTTTGACCGCGCTCTCAGCGCAAGACAAACATCAGCGCGTGGAAGAGATGCTGGAATTGGTGCATCTCAGTGGTTATGGCGATCGCTACCCGCATCAGCTGTCGGGGGGTCAACAGCAGCGCGTGGCCATTGCTCGCTCTTTGGCGTACAAGCCGGACTTGCTCTTGCTTGATGAGCCGTTCTCTAACATCGATACCCAAGTGCGCCATGAGCTGATTGGTGAAATTCGCAAGATTTTCAAAAAGCAGGGCGTCACGGCGATATTCGTCACCCATAGCCGCGAAGAGGCCTTTGCCTTTGCAGACAAAATGGCGGTGATGAACCACGGCGTCATTGAGCAATACGGGACGGCAGGCGAGCTTTACTACCAACCGTCGAGTAAATTTGTGGCGGATTTCTTGGGCGGCGGCAGTTACATCAAAGCCAAGCGCATCTCATCGTCTGAGTTCGAAACCGAACTCGGCGTGATTGAAGCGACCGCGCAACATGAGATCTCTCAAGGCGGCGAATGTGAATTGTTACTTCGTCCACAACATGTCCAGATCAGTGCGACTCAAGAGAGCAGTATCTCGGTGTTAGAGCAGCAGTTTATGGGCGATCACTGCCGTTATGTCATCAATGCGGGTGGTAATCTCTTGCTCGCCAGCTCCCCTGAGCCGTTGATGATTGGCCAACATGTGTCTGTCAAAGTGGATACCCAAGGTGTATTGGCGTTCTAGTCTAGAGCGGACATTCCGACAAAAAAATGCCCGGTATAGTACCGGGCAAATCTTCTTCACCTATAGGGTGGACCCAAGATGGATCGCGATGAAGTCTAGAGTTTGAGGAAGGTTTTCATTTGCAGCACCACTTTTTCAGCCGTGGCTTGGTCTGCCATCTCAGCAAAAATTCGCAGTAGCGGCTCAGTGCCAGAGAAACGTGCGATGACCCATCCACCATTTTTAAACACCACTTTCGCGCCATCTTCGTAGCTGACTTTGTCGATGTCATACTCAAATTCAGGCAGTTGCTTCTCGACGTAGAGGCGATCATACAGCGCCTGTTTTTGCGCCGCTTTAAACGTACAATCTCCTTCTGCGGTATAGGCGTAACCGTAGCGTGAATAGATTTCACCAAGCAGTTCGGAGAGTTTTTTTCCAGTAACGGAGATCATCTCCACCAATAAGCTGGATGCAAATACCCCATCTTTGCCCTTGATGTGACCACGGATGGTCAAGCCGCCTGAGCTCTCTCCGCCGATCAGCGCATCGTGCGCTTCCATCTTGGAGCTGATGTGTTTAAAGCCTACCGGGACTTCATAACACGCTTCACCATGATCTGCGGCGATCTTATCGAGCAGGTGAGTGGTCGCGATGTTACGCACCACCGCACCTTTCCAGCCCTTGTACTCAAGTAGGTAGTAATAGAGCAGTATCAGCACTTCGTTGGGGTGAATAAAATGACCTTTTTCATCAATGATGCCTAAACGGTCGGCATCCCCATCGGTACCAATACCAATGTCGTAGCCTTCTGCTGCGACCAGATGTTTGAGGCGATATAAGGTTGCAGCGCTAGGTGAGGGCATCAGCCCGCCAAAATCGGGGTTCTTGCCATCGTGAATCACATCCACATCGCAGCGCCCGTTAATCAAAACGGTTTGCAAAGCGTTCTTCGCGACACCAAACATCGGGTCGATGAGAACGCGTAAGTTGGCTTTTTTAATAGCTTCAATGTCGATGAAATCGATGATGGAATCGACAAACTCGTTCATTGGATTAATGAGCTTAATACGCTGGCTATCAAGTGCCTGCTCAAACTCCATGCTCAACACATCACCTTGGCTGAGGGTTTCAATTTGCGCTTCGATCTTTTGTGTGATCACTTCATCGGCGTCGCGGCCACCTTCGATGAACACCTTGATACCATTGTAATCCGCTGGGTTGTGCGAGGCGGTGATGCATGCCGAGTAGGCGCAATTCATCTGCTTGGCCTTGAACATCACGATAGGGGTGGGCACAAATTTGTCGATAAAACTCACGCAGATCCCGTTCGCTGCAAGCACTTCAGCAAACCAGCGGCCCGCTTTATCGGAGAGAAAGCGGCGGTCATAACCAATCACGAATCCGCGGTCGCTGACCTGTTCGTGATTGATGATATTGGCCAGCGCTTGGGCAACAAGGCGCACATTGTCTTTTGTGAACGCTTCACCAATAAACGCACGCCAACCACCGGTGCCAAATTTAATTGCTGAACTCATAGTTGTTTTCCTTTCTATCAAGCCCAGAGCGGCGCAAGGACGCTCTGGGCTGACTCGTTATCCCAATACCACGACCACTTGGTTGACAGAGCCTTGAGGCTGAACCGGAACCACACCCTCGACGGCTTGGCCGTTCACCGTGATGGATTGAACCCCTTTGCTCACCGAATTCGGATTGTCGACTTTGATGTGATAAGTGGCACCTAGCCACTCACGCGTCACCTCAAAGCCCGGCCAATCGGTTGGTATACACGGGGCGATGGTTAGGCCATCAAAGCCACTGCGCACACCCAAAATAAAGTTGGTGACCGCAAAGTAAGCCCAGCCTGAGGTGCCGGTTAGCCAAGGGTGGTTGGCGCGGCCATGATCTTGATGATCGCGCCCCATAATAAATTGCACGTAGGAATAAGGTTCAGCGACACGTTTCTCGATGATGTCGTTTTGGTTGTATGGGTTGAGCGCATCGTAGAACTTCATCGCACGATCGCCGCGGCCCAGTTTGGCCTCTGCGACCCAAGCCCAAGGGTTAGGGTGTGAGAAGATGGCGCCGTTTTCTTTCACGCCCTGGTAGACGCGAGTAACAAAACCGATGTCGTCATTAGGGGTAGCGAACGATGGCGAGTTGAGATGCAAGCCGTATTCGGAGAACAGGTGTTCATCAACCGCGTCCATGGCACGCTCGCCACGCTGCTGCGAGACTGCACCAGAGAGGACGGCGAGGGTGTTCGACTCCAGATGAACACGGCCTTCTTTTTGCTGCGCAGTACCAATTTTGTCGCCATTTTTGGTCAAGCCGCGAATGTACCAACCGCCTTCGTCGTCCCAGAGGTGAGTTTCACACGCTTCACGGACGTTCGCCGCCATTTGGCTGTATTTCTCCACATCCTCCTCTTTACCAAGGAACTTGGCCAAGTCGATGAACTCTTGCAGTGCCCAGAAATGGAGGAAAGAGACCATCGATGACTCGCCGCCACCAAGGTTGAGACAGTCATTCCAGTCAGCGCGCAGGCCTTTACAGATACCCGTTTGACCAACGTACTCAGCCGAGAAGTCGAGCGCGGCTTTCATGTGCTCATAGACGCTGGCTTCGCCGCCATCGGAATACGGAATGGTTTCATCAAAAAATCCGTGCTCGCCCGTTTCCATCACGTATTTACAGATGGTCGGCACTAACCAAAGGTGATCGTCAGAGCAGGTATCTTCAATGCCATGGATCTTATCTTCATCGGAAGGGGTTGGAACCACTGTGGGTGATTTGGAGGGTTTTACATCCGCTTTTTCAGGATCGAACCAGTCAGGATCAAACAAGTGCAGACCGTATCCCGCTTTGACCTGACCGCGAAGCAGATCAACAATGCGCTTGCGCGTCATTTTCGGGTTAGCGTGTGGGACGGAAATCGCATCCTGAGCCGTGTCTCGATAGCCCAACCCAGTACGTCCACCCACTTCAATAAAGGAAGCGAAACGTGACCAGACAACACAGGTCTCGGCTTGGTACAGCGTCCAAGTGTTGATCATGGTATCCAGACCTTCGTTCGGCGAGCGGACTTGGAACTTGTTACAGCGCTCGTCCCAGTGCGCTTTGATGCCGGCAAAGGCGCGATCGATCTCACTCACATCTTGGTATTTGGCGCGCAAACGCTCGCCATTACCTTTTCCGATACCCAGCAAGTAGGCGAAACGCACTTCTTCACCCGGTGCAAGCGTGAACTGTTTGTGCAGTGAGCCACAGTGGTTGTAACAAGTTTGCGCGCTGTTCGAGCAGCGTCCTTGCTCGACGGCAATCGGATTGGCTTCGTCACGATAGAGACCAAGGAAACGATCGCGTTGACCATCATACGAGTCTGGATCGAAGGTGGAGGCGAGGTAATAGAAGCCTTCAAAGTCGTTGGTGTTGTAGTAGAGATCATACTCAATCACGCCGTCACGGTATTCGGTGCCCGCAGAGTAAAGTGACATCTGGTGGTTTTGATTGTCCGATTGAATATGGCTAAATGAGAATTCGACGAACGAAAACGCGCTGATCGTGCGTGGCGTATCTGAGGCGTTTTTGATCACCACATCCCAAATTTCAACGTCTTCGCCTTTCGGTACAAATAAGGTTTTGGTCGCGCTAATGCCACTGTACTCACATTTGAATTTGGAGTAAGAGAGGCCGTGGCGCACTTCATAGGTCGCTTCGTCTAAACTCTTCGCAACCGGCTGCCATGAGATAGACCAGTAATCACCGCTGACATCATCGCGCAGATAGACGTAATGCCCAGGGCGATCAAAGCTGGCATTGGGGCGGAATTTGGTGACGCGATTGTACTCAGGGGAGTTGTAGAAAGAGTAGCCGCCCGCATTGTGCGAAATGACGGTACAGAACTTTTCTGTGCCTAAGTAGTTAGTCCATGGTGCAGGGACGTCTGGTCGAGTGATGACGTATTCACGATGTTCGTTATCGAAATAGCCGTATTTCATGTGTCTTTCCTTTTAACAAGTTACCAATCAGTAACCAAATCTAAGCTAGTGAAAACTGTAAGTAGTGATTCAATGGGTTAAGTTCATCGCCAGGATTGCAGGTCTATAACCAGCGCTATCCGACGCTCATTTTTTCGTCTCGTCACCTCGTTGTTTGGGTGCTTGAGGTTTTGGCGAGAGAGGTTTGGCGCCAGTGCTTGCAGCTGTTCGCCAAGGCGCTCTATAGGCCACCCCTTGTTTGTCGAGCAGCGGTAAGTGGGCGTTAAGTCGCGCAAGGTAGTCCAACCAATCGCGCTGGTGTTTTTCACTCCAGCCCGCTTCAGCAAGCGCGGTTAGGCGTGGGAAAATCATGTAGTCCATGCGTGCAGGCTCGGTGACAATTTCGCTCCACAGCGCACATTGAATGCCTAAAATTCGACGTCGAATTGGGTCGTTGTCGGCGATGTCAGCCAGTGGCTCGTAGCGATACGCCTTTTCAAGCGGGATCACGTTGGCCCAATCGACCCCCGGCTCTTCAGGGGCGTAATCTTGGCTCATGTCGAGATAGGTGCTTTGACCAGGCTGTAAGATGACGTCAAAGCCTTGTTTGGCGCAGTGCAATGCAGCGTCCTCACTGAGCCAAGAGTAGATCACGGTATCTTTGCTCACTTTGTCACCATGTTGCGCTTCTTCCCAACCGACCATTCGTTTACCTAAGCTGCGTAACTTGCGCTCGGCGTAACGCAGCAGATGACCCTGTAGCTCTTTGCTGCTTTGGTAGCCGTGCTCTTTCATTAGCGCGATGCACGCTGGACTCTCTAGCCACACTCCTTGTGGCACTTCGTCGGCGCCGATATGCACCCAAGGAGACGGGAAAAGCGCCGCCACTTCCTCAAGTACCGCGTCGAGAAACGCATAGGTACCTGGCAGAGCGGGGGACAACACGTTGTCGCTGTAATGCTGGATACTGCGGTAGTTTGAGCGATCGCTGGCGTCATACAGCCATTCCGGTAGGGATTGGATCGCTGCTCGGCAGTGGCCTGGAATATCAATTTCAGGGATCACTGTGATGCCGCGTTCTGCGGCATAGTCGATCACGGCGGCGATCTCTTCTTGGCGGTAGTATCCACCGTAGCGCTGCCCTAGATGATTAAATTGCGCTTGCAACGCCAAATCTGGACCGCGAAACGCCCCAATTTCAGTTAATTGAGGCAAGGATTTGATTTCAATACGCCACCCTTCGTCATCGGTAAGGTGCCAATGGAAGGTGTTGAATTTGTAGTGCGCCAGCTGGTTGATGAGGCGTTTGATTTGTGCCACCGAGTAAAAATGGCGCGCGCAATCTAGCATCATTCCGCGATAGCGAAAACGGGGCTTATCGCTGATGGTGACCAGCGGCACGGCGAGCCCATTGCCTTGTTTCGCGGGTCTGATGAGTTGCAGCAAGGTGGCGCTGGCATGAATAAAACCGACGTCCGAGCCTGATTCAAGCTGCACACCATGATGAGTCACGGTTAAGTGGTATTCCCCCTCATCAAGTGTTGGGTTCAAGCGAAAGAGGATGTCACTTTGCCCAATCGTGTGCACCTCAAAATCATGCAGTGTGGCTAGCTCTTGTTGCAGCCAAGTAGCGCCGCGTTCTGCTAATGCGGTTTGCAAGGTGATTTGGCTGTGCTCAGAGAGACGATATTCGCCCTCTTTGAGTGCTAGAGCATTGGGCTTTGGGATCAGCGCCAAGGGTGCTGACGGCAGCTCTGAGCGGGCTGGGATCTCGGCCCGCTCTCGGTAGGGGGAGGCGAGAGCAATCGGCGAGACATGCACCGCGTGTGTTTGGCGTTGCTCAAGGTCGATCAGCAGCGCATCTTTTAGTCCATCAGTATAAAAACGTAGTGGCGCGGTTTTGATGCTAAATTCGCAATAAAAGTGTTGGTTGGCGGTTAACGTGTCGACATCTGGCGTTAAAGTGCAAAAACTCCCAGTCTGCACAATCTGCCCGTGGCTGACACTGCTTGGCTGAATGTAGCGATCAAGAATGAACTGTAACTGCCAGGTGGGCAGGTCTTGATCGGTTAAGTTGTGCAAGGTGAGGCCAAATCGGCAACCTTCTTTGCTCTCATTGAGCACCGCAAAATCCACTCGATAACTCATTGTGCACCTTCGTGTTGAATGTCGCTCAGTCTATAAAGGTTGTGCTCAGGTTTACCTGCAAACATCAGTGCCCCTTCGATGGCGTCGAACTTAGCAGGCACAATCAGACTTCTCATCGGTGGCGATAGCCACGCTTGCATGCGCTCCGCGACACCGCCCATCAAACAGATGCGCGTCGCGCCTCGGCGGCGTAACGCTTGCAGCCACATTTCGATATCGTCACGGGTTTGTTGTAAGAGTGCTTGTGCCAACGGGCATCCTTCATCGGCGAATTGAAATATCTGAGGAGAAAACTGACCATAGTCACGAGGCAGCGCTTGTTTTGACCAGGCAACAATCGCATCGACGTCATGGTGAAAGTGTGTCATCACGTAATGGTAGAGCGGTGTTTTGGGCTCAATGTCATCGTAGGCGAGCAGCACTTTTTGGATCAGACTTAGCCCCATCATCGCGCCACTGCCTTGATCGGAGATGGGAAACTCACGGCCACCGACCACTTGCTGCTCACCACCGTTGATCAATAGACCGCACGAACCTGTACCAGCAATCAGAATGGCACCATCTTGGCCGTCATGCGCGCCAAGACAAGCGCCATAGGCATCCGTATTGAGGACTATGGAGGCGAATGGGTGAGGCTGCTCCATCATCGCAAACCATGCAGACTTTTGCTCCGCGCCCGCGAGGGCAAGGCCAAGGTGCATGCGTGTGAAGTCAGTGCTCGTCAACTCGGCCTGAGTAGCTGCTGTCGTGACGGCATCGACAATGGATGTCAGGGCAGATTCGATGCCGAGTAAAATGTTAGCGCTACCGCTTTTTCCCTCGCCAAGTAAGCGCCCCTGCGCATCTCGGATTCGCGCTCGGCACGAGGTGCCGCCGCCATCAATGCCGACATATAAATAGGTCATTGCGCTTGCTCCTTTGAGAACGGGTGAGTTTGAGAGAAGCGACGCGCCTGATGACAAATGGCGAGCAGATACCACGCCGCATGAGGAATCCACTGTTCGCCCCAACGCCAGTTTTGCAGCATGTCATCACATTGAGGGGACGGATTGAAGGCGATGTCTCGTTCATCATCAAACCCGCTGGTAATGCCGTTACAAATCCCCCCTTTGGCGTTAAAAAAGCCCAGCTCAGGCAGGTAGTCTGGGTTGTTGTGACCTGCGCCATCAAGCATGCAGAGATCAAATGGGTTCAAGCCCAAAATCCAGCTCAAACAGTCTTCAGCAAACCCATCCAATTGCTGACACAGTGACGGGTTATCAAGGTGGGGCTGAGCGATATGGGCCATGCTCGCTAGAGAGCCGAGCCGTGCGTTTTCGCCTTGCCACCAGTAGCCAGTTTCATTGTCATGGGGAACAAAAAAGCGCGCGCTTTTCTCCTCTGACAGAGGCTTAGTGTATTGGCGAGGGTAACCAAAGGGATTGTGCACCGCTTGTGTGATGGAGAGTTCAAATCGGACTGCTTGTTCAATCACACGCTGGACGCTGTCTCGCTGCGCTGCATCGGTTTCAATATCCAGATAGCGACACAAGCTGATCACTGGTAATCCTGCGTCACTGGCGTGAAAGTAGGGGCGTGAGCCATCGTGATTCGCGGACCAGAAATGGCGCTGATCGTCATCGCTGTATTGACGTGCCATCAGTTTGTTGGCCCACTCTTGGCTTTGTTGCAAATAGCGTGTCTGTTTTGTGGCGCGATAGAGCTCGCAACAGGCCAGTAATGCACAGTACTCATCGATGATGTTTTCAACGCCATCGTCTAAGTACTCGCGGTTGTGTGAGATAAGGTGCCAATAGCCTTTTTCCGCTGCCGCCAAGTAGTCGTTGGGTCGATATTCTCCGCCTTGCTCGCGCTGCGCCGCGGCAGCGAGCGCAGCAATCGCGATGCCGCCACCTTGACGAAATCCAGCTTGAAAGTCCGAGGACTTATGGCCCAATTGTGTCGCATAGGCGCAAATATGGCGTTTGCTGGTCTCTTTTGACCACTGGTCAAACACCGTCATGTAAAAGTAGCCATCAGGATGTTGCATTCGCACTAAAAAATCGGAGCCGTGCGATGCTTCTTCTGCCATTCTCAGGCGAGTAAACGCAGGGACGGAATCGAGCGTTTGCAGCTGCTCTAAGCCATTGAATAGGTTCCACACGACCATGGGGATCTGCTGTGGATTGAAGTAATTGGCATAAGATAGATGGCTGAGGTATTTGCTGACATCGCCGGAGGCGTCATACCAGCCGCCGTGGACATCCGCGTACGCATCATGGCCGTAAAGGGGCACGTGGCGATCTTGCTGATCAAACACGCCCGTACAACGCTGAGACTTAAAGTAGTGCAGCGCATCGGACAGCGTGGCGCTGAGCAAGTGTTGATGGCGAATCTCGAAAGTGTGGGAGCGGACGGCGTCGTCTGCGCTCAACTCGTTATCTCTCGAGGTCTCTTTTTTTAACGTATCTTTGTTCAACCTATCAATGGCCAAGTAGAACTGGCCGATTTGATCAAAATTGGAAAACGGAATGCGAAAAAAATGCCCTTGGTGCCAATGGTCAACGGTGCCACCGGGCTCGGTTTGATAGGTGGCGAGCGTTTGATGACTCTTCGCGCACACAAGACGAGCAGTGGGGAGCGTCTCTAGTGCGTGGTTTGTCATCAGTACCGCCTGTTTTGGACCAAGGGCTTCATAACCAAGATGGTTAGTCAGTAGCTGCATTCTGTTCTCCGAACGTGGTATGTCTTATGCCGCGCAAGCGCGGGTATTCAAGGTGTTCATCACAGCCAAGGAGCGCCCTTGGCTGCGTTTTGGTGCGATGGCTGTTTAAGCGCGATTAGTGTTCAAACAGATAACAACGCACAAAGTGGTTTTCAGACAGCTGAGTGACCTCAGGTAATTGCTCACGGCAGCGCTCAGTAGCGTGCTCACAGCGCCCTGCAAATGGACAGCCAGTTGAGACGGGCGTCCAAAGCGGAATCTCCCCTTTGTTGCCTTTGAGCTTCTCGTGAATCGATTTGCTCGGATCGGGCACCGCAGAAACCAGCAACTGCGTGTAGGGGTGTTGAGGTTTATGGATGATCTCTTCGGTATCGCCCCACTCGACCATGTGACCCACGTACATGACCGCCAGATCTTCGGCGATGTAGCGAGCTGTGGCGATGTCGTGCGTGATGTAGAGCAGTGACATCTGTTTGTCGAACTTCATCTCTTCCATCAGGTTCAATACCCCGGCACGAATCGATACATCGAGCATCGAGGTCGGTTCATCAGCAAGTACAACCTCAGCGCCAACGGCAATATTGCGCGCCAAGTTGACCCGTTGGCGCTGACCACCGGAGAGCTGGTGCGGGTATTTTTCTGCGGTCTCTTTCGGCGGAATAAGGCCCACTTGTTCCAGCAGATCGTACACTCGCTCTTGCAGCTCTTTTTTGTTGCCCGGCGTGACTTTTTTATGGATCAGCAGGGGACGGGCAATGTGGTGGAAAATATTGTGTGTTGGGTTGAGCGAGCCAAATGGGTCTTGCCAGACCATTTGTACCCCTTCGCGATAACTCATTAAGTCCGATTTTGACTTGATGGTTTGAATGTCGCGGCCTTTGTAAATGATGTCGCCGGAGGTTGGCGCATACATCTTGGCGATCATTTTCGCGGTCGTGGATTTACCCGAGCCGGATTCGCCCACCACCGACAAACCGCGGCTTTTGTACATTTTGAATGACACGTCGTTGATCGCGCGCATCATAGGTTGTTGCAGTGCATTGCTGTTGATCGGGAAATCTTTGACTAG
Organism: Vibrio sp. R10-SG3-ISO3; assembly: GCF_059834225.1. Taxonomy (NCBI): domain Bacteria; kingdom Pseudomonadati; phylum Pseudomonadota; class Gammaproteobacteria; order Vibrionales; family Vibrionaceae; genus Vibrio; species Vibrio sp. R10-SG3-ISO3. The sequence continues at coordinate 34,161 of NZ_JCBDHE010000026.1, forward strand.
ATTTTTTCCCTCAATCAACAAGTCGCCATATTCTGTGCTCATAATGGTCTCCAATGAAATTCTTCAGTTTCTCAATTCGTTACAACTTTGCTTGCGCAATGGGCTCACCGTATAGGTGGCAGTTTGAGAAACGACTTGGCTCGATTTCTCGCAGTGAGGTCGCCTTGCGGGTGCAGGTGTCATGGACACGATCACAGCGCGCTTGGAAGCGACAACCTTGCGGTATCTCCAGCAAGTTGAGTGGGTTACCAGGAATGCCCGTCAATTTGGTTTTCGGCCCGGTTAATGGAGGGAAAGAGCTACCCAACCCCTTGGTGTAAGGGTGGTATGGACTTTCAAGAATTTGTTTTGAAGGTGCGACTTCAATCAGTTCACCGGAATACATGATGCCGATACGGTCAGAGAACTCGACCATCAGGGACAAATCATGAGTAATGAACAAAATAGAGAAACCGAACTCCTCTTTCAGCGCGTAGATCTTTTGCAAGATTTCGCGTTGCACCACCACATCAAGCGCGGTGGTAGGCTCATCCATGATGATCATTTTCGGATTCAACGCGAGAGCGATGGCAATAACCAGACGCTGACGCATGCCACCAGAGAACTGGTGAGGGTAGTCGGTCAGGCGACTTGGGTGAATATCGACGATCTCCAACAAGCCTTCGGCGCGGCGTCTGGCTTGTTCATGCGTCATATTGGTGTGGCGCATGATCACATCGCAAAACTGCTCTTCCATGGTCAACACGGGGTTGAGTGCGTTCATGGCGCTTTGGAAGACCATCGACATCTCGCTCCAGCGGAACGACTGCATTCTGTCATCGCTGTATTTGAGGATGTTTTCACCGTTGAAGATCACCTCGCCACCGGTAATAAACGCGGGCGGCTTGTGCAGACGCATGAGCGAGAAAGCGACAGTGGATTTACCACAGCCCGATTCGCCGGCGAGACCGAAGACCTCGCCCGGAGCAATATCGAAGCTGACATCATTACAGGCGCGCACGTCACCGGCGGCTGTGATGTAATCAACGCATAAGTTGCGGATAGAAATGAGAGGTGCTGTCATGATTATTTGTCTCCGCTCCAGATTGCAGGTTGAGGTTCGAGCTCAGGTTTACGCTCTTTCTTGTCTTGCTCGGCTAGTTTCTTCCAGCGCTCCATACCTTTGTGGGAACGAAGTTGCGGGTTAGCAATTTCATCAACAGCAAAGTTAAGCAGGGCAAGGCCAGTCACAAGCAGAACAAGCGCCGCACACGGAGCCAGCAGTTCCCACCAAGCGCCAATCAGCATCGAGGAGGAAGTCTGGACGTTGTAGAGCATGATGCCCCAGCTGACCGTGTTCGGGTCACCAAGACCTAGGAAGGAGATGGTCGCTTCCATCATGATGGCGTACATCACTGAGCCAATGAAGCTGGCGCCAACAATGGGGATAAGGTTTGGCAAAATCTCGACGAAAATGATGCGCCAAGAGGACTCACCCAACACTTCCGCTGCTTTGACGAACTCTTTCTCACGCAATGCTAAGGTTTGCGAGCGTATCACCCTCGCGCCCCACGCCCAGGCGGTAAAGCCGATAATGAGCGCAATCGTTAGCGGGCCTGCTTCACCGATGAAGGCGGCAAGAACAAACAGCAATGGGTATTGTGGGATAACCAGCATGATGTTCATTGCGGCAGTGAGGAAGTCATCAATGCGCCCACCAAAGTAGCCTGCAGAGATACCGATGATGGTGGCAAGAAAGCAGACGGTGATCCCTGCGCCAAAGCCAACCGCCAGTGAAACGCGAGCGCCGTGGACAAACTGAGACCAAACATCGCGGCCCATACGTGTGGTGCCCATGACATGATCCGCCTTTTTCGACATGATCAGCGTGCGGCGATCCGTGGCGAGGTTGTCAGCCACCCAACCTTCAGGGTTGCTCTGCGCAGCTTTAACCACAAAAGAGGGGTACTCATGCGGGTTGCCCGAACGTTTGTCTGGCGCATGCTTGGTCAGCATGGGCGCGGCGAGGGCGATAAATAGGAACAGGCTCAAAATAATGCAGCCAACGAGCGCAATCGGGTTGCCAACGATCAGTTTAAAGAAACCTTTCATGATTATTTCCCTCCCTTACGTAGGCGAGGATCGAGCACGACATACAGCATGTCGGCAAGAAGGTTAAAGAACAGCATAAACAACGTCATGATCAGGAGCTGACCTTGCAGCACTTGGTAGTCACGCGCTTTGATGGCGTTAAATAGAACAGAGCCAAGACCGGGGTAGTTGAAGATGATTTCGATGATCAACTGGCCACCGATAGCCATACCCAATGCCATCGAAAGTGCGGTAACACTTGGCAAGAGCGCATTACGTGCCGCGTAGTTGAAGACCACTCGGTTCTCGCTGAGTCCTTTTCCTTTCGCCATGGTGATGTAATCTTCGGCGAGTAAGTTGATCATGTTGTTACGCATGTTGACCAAGAAGCCACCGATCTGAACGATAGAGGCACAAAATAGGGGCAGAACCGCGTGATAGGCGACATCTTTAATAAAGGCCCAACTGGTCCAGTCGGGAATGGTGCCTGCGGTATAGGCATAGCTTGTCGGGAACCATTTCAAGCCGATGGCGAAGACAAACATGGCGATCATGGCGATAACCACTTGAGGCACCGCTTGGATGATCAGCATGCCTGGCGTGACAAACGCATCGTATTTGCTGCCTCGTTTCCAGGCGGCGAAAATGCCCAAGATAGAACCGAGTGAGAACGAAATCACCACCGCGGTACCCGCGAGAAACAGTGACCAACCAAAGGCACTGCCCAACAGCTTGTTCACCGATAGTGGGTAGAACTGAATCGAAGTACCGAGCTCCCAGCTCAGAATGTTTTTCATGTACGCGTAGTACTGAGCGAGATAGCCGCCTTCGACAAAGCCGAGTAGCTCTTTCATAGCAGCGATACGCTCAGGCGTCACTTGAACCGATGCATTGGCAAACATCATGGTGACGGGGTCGCCTGGCATGGCGCGCGGAATAATAAAGTTTAACGTCGCAGCAACGAGCAAAGCGACAAAATAAAAGGACAAACGTCTTAAAAAGTAACCCATAACTCACACCTTACTTATCCAGATTTTTCCTGTTTCTGGTTTCAGGTCGCTCAAGCAAACCGTAAAATTTTGAGCGAAAAATCCCCTGACGACGGGCGCCATAGCTTTAACAACCTAAAGTTTTGGGGATTAAGCGGCGTACGGATGCACGCCGCAAAGACAAAGCAAACTCACTTATTTCACTGGTTTTAGGTCCAGTACGTGAAGTAGACGCTCTGGGATACCAGCCCAAATGTTTGGACGGCCTTTTGGATTCTCTTCGTTCCACCAGCCAGTGAAGCGAGTGGTGTTGTATTGGTACATGTAAGCACCAGACATCACAGGAATCGTCACTTGGTCAGCGGCAATGATTTGCTGGATACCGTGAGCGATCTCTAGCTGCTCATTTTTGTCCGCTGTTTTGTAGAAGCTATTGAGTAGTCCATCTAGCTTGTCGTTTTTGTAGAAGTGCATCGCGAAGCGCGGCATACCTTCACCCGATTGCAGTGCTGAGTTGTACGCACTGTTCCAGTAAGTGTATGGGTCTGCACCGTGGAAGTAGTTGGTGTACGCCACATCGTATGTCCCTTCAAGCATGGCTTGGTTGTAGACAGAGAAGTCTGGAGTACGTGCACGGGCTTTGATGCCCACTTCTGCGAGTTGTTCAACCGCAAGCTGTACTGTGTTGTTAAAGTCGGTCCAGCCGTTTGGTGATTGAATCAATAGCTCAAACGATTTGCCTGATGGCGTGTCGACAAAGCCATCTTTGTTGACGTCTTTAAAGCCCGCTTTCTTCAGAAGTTCTTTCGCACCTTCCACATTGTACGTGTTGTAGCCTTTGTACTTGTTGTGAGTGCTCTCATCAGACCAAGCTTCAAACGCGTAACCCAGACCAGAGGCAAAGTCATTCACTGTACCGCCGCCGTAGAACGCGATGTCGATGATGGTTTGACGATCCAGTGCCATTGAGAACGCACGACGGAAATCAACATTCGTCAACGCTTCGTTTTTGGCAGGATCTGGGTTTTTGTAGTTGACGACAAACGCTTGTGTGCCCGCTGGCGGGTACCAGTATTGGTGATTCGGACTTGCTGCTGCGTACGTGCGATCGATGTCTGGAATGAAGGATGATGTCCAGTCCATCTCACCGTTCACGACTTTACCTAGGAATTGGTCGTTATTCGCGATTTGTGGAACGCGTAGACAGTCAACCTCTAAGTTGTCGGCATCCCAGTAGTTAGGGTTTGCACACTGAATGTAGAGCTGAGCGGTGAAGGTGTCGATTTCAGTAAATGGACCTGAACCTACAGGGTTTTCGTTAGTAAATGTCGCAGGGTCTTTGACGTCTTTCCACACGTGCTCAGGGACAACAGGCACTTTTGCAATTTCGTAAGGAACGTTTGAGTTCGCTTCCGTTAGGCGGAATTTCACTTGGTAGTCGTTGATTTTCTCAACGCCAGTAACCCAAGAGTTGATACCGCTTTGGTCCAGTTCAGGTTTGTTTTTCACTAGGTTGAAAGAGAACACGACGTCGTTCGCGTCAAATGTTTCGCCATCAGACCATTTCACGCCTTTACGAATGTCAAAAGTGACGCTCATTAGGTCGTCTGACATCTTGTACGCTTCTGCCAAACGGAACACAGGTGTGTTGCCGTGCATCTCATTGAAGACAACGAGTGGCTCATACATGAAGTCTGTTGTGGTGTGAAGGTTGGTCGCACCTAGGTACGGGTTGAAGTTACGAACAAAGGTCGTGAACTCTTTAGGGTGGACGGTTAGCTCACTGCGCTCTGCCGCTGTTGCTACTGATGCAAAACCTGTAGTTGCAGTTGCGATAATCGCGGTTGCTAGTGCTGTTTTCTTAATGTTGGCAAGCATAGCTGTTCCTTACTATTTGCTTTCATTTCACAATGGTTGGAATGTCATCAATTGATAAACACTCACTAAGGCCTACCTCAGATTGGTGCTGACCAAGACGGAGGACCCAGTCAGCCAGAGTGGCCTGTAGGCCTTAGGCACAGTAAGAAAACACCGGAAGCGGAAAACGTGCAATCCTCTTTCCCGTTAAAAACGTTAAAACCAATCAATGACTCGTTAAAACCGTTAAAAAACACAGTAATTGTTTTAAATTTAATCAATTTTTTGCTTTGAAGTCTATCGCAGAAAAGCGCCATGCTTGGCGTGTTTGTAAGTGCATACTATCGCCTAGGCTTTTTCAATAAGGTCTTGTTGACGGGGCTTGCTTTGATTGAGATCTTGGTCACGTGCCCAGATTTGGGTTAATTTACCCCGTTAATTATAATCTGCCGTTCTGTTGTGATTGGCTTCGCAAACTGCCGTAATAATTCCTTCTTGCCGGTATTTGAGCGTGCTAATCGTCGATATTTTGCCGCATCACACGAGAGAAATAACCTGGCTATCATGGTTTTTTTACGCCGTGTAGTAACTGTTTGAGGCGTGAGGAAGGGTGTTTTTCAGGGCAGAAAAAAGCCCGCTAGGCAGCGGGCTCAATCTGCTTAGTTGGTCAATAAGTGATGCAATTTATCGCGCAATTCTTCGATATGTTCGCGCTGTGGACTGCGTTCCTGGCAGTGCTCCAAGATGTAATCGAGCGAGCTTAATACCGTGCGCCAGCGTGGCGTTTTAGGCAGTGTTTCAACTCGTAGGTATTTGTCCAATGTACGAGTTTGCAGTGTGCTGCGGTCTAAGTAGACGCGCCACAACCCACTTTGTTCAGCAAAGGAGAATTTCGTCTGACCGGTCACGCTCTCCCAATAGTCTAACGCTTGAGTCATGGCATCGACCAAGACTTCGCGCATCAGATCTTGCTTGGATTTATTGTCACCGCTGACGCGCTCGGCTAAACGAGTAAATTCGCCACCGAGCTCTTTGAGTTCTTGCAGTTTGGCCTTGTCGCCTTCAAAGGCAAAGGTAGAGAGTGCCTCAATGGCCGTCTCTAGGTTGTGGATACGAGTGGCATTGACACTGCCACCCACATTGAAGATGTACATGGTGCGCAGGTCGGAGCCCTCAGGCATACGCAGGATGTCGGCGGAGATATGCTGACGAACATCTTCTACATAGACATCGATAGTGCCGCAGTAGTGATCTTGTTTGACACTGAGGTATTTTGGCGCAATAAGCTCGTCTGCGTTTGAGCGTTTGAGCTGCTCCGCAGAGCGGCGGAAGAGGCGTGAAGCCGCTTCATTTGCAAAGCGCACTTTGCCATCTTCACGCACACAAATGATGGCTTCAGGGGCCGATTCAAGTTGCTCTAGCAGTCGTCCTTGCGTTTCCAGTAAGCTGGCTTCGACCGCTGCCCGTCGTTTTAACTCGATTTGCAGCTGCTGGTTCTCTTGTCGACGCAGCTCCGCTTTACTGGCGGTCAAATGGGCTTGAATGCGCGCCGCTAACTCTTGCTTGTTGAAAGGTTTGGATAGGTAGTCATTCGCGCCCGCATTGAAGCCTTTGACGCGATCGTCGCTTTGGTTAAGCGCCGTCAACATGATCACCGGCAGCGCAGCGTGATCGTACTGTTGACGCACTTTTTCACACACCTGATAGCCGTTCATCCCTGGCATCATGATGTCGAGCAGCAACAGTTGTGGTGGCTCTGCATCCAAGGCTTCCAACGCTTCTTGGCCATCTTTCGCGCAGCGCACACGATAGCCTTCAAGGCGCAGGAAGCTATCAAGCACCCGCAAGTTGACCGGTTCATCATCTACCACCAGTAGTAACGGCCCGTCTGGATTTTCTGGCAAGCTCGAGACTTCAGGCAGCTCGATCTCAGTATTATCAGGCGCTTTAAAGTGAGGCAGTACGGTCTGATTGGCTTGGGCAATTTGTTCGTCGCTTGCCACCGGGAGCGTAAAGCTGAAGGTCGTCCCCACCATGGGCTGGCTGCTGACGTACAGATTGCCGTGCATTAAATCGATCAATTGACGACTGATCGACAGGCCAAGCCCCGCCCCTTGGCGGTATCGATGAGCATCACTGCCTGCTTGAATGAGTGGCTCAAAAATGTGTTCCAGTTGATCGGCGGGAATACCTTGACCGGTATCTACCACTTGCACGCGTATTTGATCATCCACCACGCTGGCTGAGATAACGATCTTCCCTTCGCTGGTGTATTTGATGGCATTGCCAATTAGGTTATAGAGCACCTGTTCGAGGCGCTGCGGATCGGCACTGACCCAAACCGGCTCAACAGGGACCTGATTGATGATTCGAATCGGTTTGTTGCCCAGTAGGTGCGATGAGAGCTCAAGCACTAAGCGAGTGGCAGAAGAGAGATCCACTGCGCTGGTTTCAATATCGAGATTGCCATAGCGCATCTTGTGGTAATCGAGCAGATCGTCGACCAAGGTCGCGAGACGCTGGCCGCTGCTGATAATAATCTCTAGCTGGTATTTATGATCTGAGGTGATCGGGCCATTGGCGCCCGAGATCAGCGCTTCGGCGATGCCAACCATACCATGCAGCGGCGTTCTGAGTTCATGAGAGGTGGTGGCTAAAAACTCATCTTTGAGTTTATTGGCGAGCTGTAACTCTTCATTTTGCTTTTTGATCAGCTTTAGATGGCTTTCGAGCTCTTCATTTTGCTCTTTAATTAACTGAATTTTCTCTCGAATGGAGCGCTGCATGCGCTCGAAACTGACCGCAAGTCGGCCAATCTCGTCTTTACGGTTGGTGTTGTTAATGTCCGCTTCTAAGTCGCCCGCCGAGACTTTTTCCGCCGACCAGGTCAGTTGCAGCAGCGGCGAAGTGATGAAGTTGGACAGGTAATGCGAGGCGACGACAACTAAGACGATGGCACCCAACATGGCGAGAATAAACAGGGTTTCTAACTGATTGACGCGAGCAAAGGCGACCTTCATCGGCACTTCAACCACCATAGCCCAATGAATGCCGTTGACTTCAATCGGTGTGTACGCGGCAAACATCGACTCGTTATTGGCATTGGTGTAGGTGCCAACGGCACTTTCCCCGCTTAGGGCCAAATTGACCACCTCAAGGCTTTTTTCGACCTCGCTCTCATCGTAAGAGAGGGTGCGCGAGCGGTGATCTTGGCCGACCAATAAGGTTTTGATTGCCACCTGATTGCTTTTGTCCGCGATGAGTTTGGTGATGCCATTATTGGGGAGGCGAAACATCGCATAGCTGTGCAGGTAGCCTTGTTGAACGATAGGTGCACCAAACCACGCTACCATGCGACCTTGTTCGAGTGAAAAGTCAGAGATAATCACCGGGGTGTAATCTTCGTTGGTTTTGCGTCGTTCGGTCACTTGCTTGCGCAGGGCTTGAAAGGTTTTACCGAGATTTTGATCTTTGTAGCGGCCGCTCTGCAGGTTAGTGCCGTAGTTATCGTGCTTGTAAATGGAGTAGGTGACATTACCTTCGCGGTCAACCAACAGAATGTCGTCAAAGTCGGAGCGTTTGAGCAGCTCTAGGTACGCCCAATGGTAGCGTTTGTGCAGCAGGCGATAGCGCTCTGTGCCGGTGTAGACACTCGATTGAGGCAAAATCGAGGTTTTGATTTGATCTCCGGAGCCAGGAATATAGCGTTTTTGTGCGTACTCGCGTGCTTGTTCAATATCCAAGCCCAAGCTTTGAAAGGCGTTGACTAAGCCGTAAAAGCGACCGCCACTGGCGTAGGCCAGTTCTGAGCGAACAAAGCCCATCACTTCTGATTCTTTGGCGTAGAGGTAATCCTCAACCTGCTGCTGTTTGGTATCGCGTACTGAGGTGAGGTGGTAGGTGCTTTGCTCTTGCAGATCTTTGGTATGAGATTGGAGAAAAAAGATGGCCATTAAAGTCAACGGCGTGATGCTCAGTACCAAAAACGCCAACATTAACGTGTTTTGAAGACGCTTAAATCTTTGCTTTTTATACAACTTAAACATGTCGTGGGGGCTTATGGCTAAAAACGTTAATTTCTTAAACTGACAAATTTAACGAGTTTTTTTACTTTGACAAGTAAGTTGCCCGCAAAGCGTGGTTAGCGGCGCATTTTCAACGAAAAGAGGACAAAATAGCCCAACTTATGAGCGAGGTTGGGCGAGATAGGCTAGCGTTTGGCGTGATAAATAGCGAACTTGTTGGTCTTATTTAGTGTCTCGCATTTACCGAAAGCGGCGTCGATAATCGGCGGGTACTTGAGAAAGCTATTGGCAACAATAAACAGCGCTCCTTGGTGATTGAGGTGAGCGGGCGCTTGCTCTAGTAAGGTCTCGGTTGCGCTGTAACTGGTATCAAGGCCTGAGTGGAACGGTGGGTTGCTGATGATAAATTGATAGTCATCATCGGTATCAGAGTAGATATCGGACGCAAACACACGCCCGGTTAAACCATTGGCGGCTAAGGTCGCTTGGCTTGATGCCACGGCCAGGGCGCTGATGTCACACATCTCTAGCTCTATACCAGGGTTGAGTGCAGCCATCACGCTGCCAATCACGCCCGCGCCACAACCAAAGTCGAGTACTTTTCCGCTGAGTGGCGGCAGGGTATCAAGCAGCAGTTGGCTGCCAATATCAAACTCACCGTGACTGAATACCCCAGGCAAACTGTGGATCGTCAGGCGTGTTTCTTGGTAGCTCACTTCATAGCGCTTAAACCAAGCGTCCAATTGAAACGCTGGGGGAGTTTGCGTGCATTGACCCCAATAGAAGGAGCAGCGACGTGCTGAGTCATATTTGCGGATTGTGCCGTAGGGCTTGAACATCTTTTCGATGCTTTTAATGCCTGAGCGATTTTCCCCAACAACGACGATTTCGCACCCTTCGCCCAATTGAGCCATCAACATTGCCAGTAGGTATTCTGCTTCCGCTTTGGCTTTTGGCCAGTACAGCAGCACTAAATCCGCTGGCGCTTTATTCTCGTCTTTGAGTTTGTATTGAACGCCAAACTGACAATCTATGGCGGTATGCGCACTCAACTGGCGATAGTAGCCATAGTGGGTGGTGAATACGGTGACCGATTGGCAGTGGTTGGCCAACTCAATGGGAAAGAGATCTTCGGATTCTCCTGCTACTAAGACGTGTTTACCTTCAAAGTAAGCGAGTTGACGTTGGGCAATTTGGCTAGGCGCGATGTAAGCAGACATAATGAGCTCTGACGGAAAAAGACGGGGGATTTTCGCACAATCCCCCGATGATACCAAGCGCCCGGTCATACTAAGCGTTGGATGTGAGGTCAGTTTTGATCTTGGCGATCGAGAAAGTCTTGAAACTCTTCCTCATAGATGTTGAACAGCACCATGGTCACGGCAAAGATCAGCGGACCGTAGATTAAGCCAATCAAACCAAATAGATGGATGCCGCCAAGCAGGGAGAAAAAGATCATGAGCGTGTTCATCCCCGCGCTGCCTTGCATCAGCAAAGGTCTGAGTAAGTTATCGATGGAGCCCACCACCGCAACGCTCCACACCGTGAGGAAAATCGCCCAAGTGGTATCGCCACTTAAAAATAGGTAGCTCACGGCAGGAATCCAAATCAGAGCAGTACCGACGACGGGGATAAACGATGCAAACCCCATCATGGTGCCCCAGAACAAACCCGGGAATCCCGCCAACCACATGCCGATGCCGCCTGCTACCCCTTGCGCAATAGCGGTTAAAAACGATCCCATCACCGCCGATTTGGATACCTGTTCTATCTCATCAAGCAATTTGTCTTCTTGGCTGCGTGAAAGCGGCAGGATATGACGAATGGCGCCAATGATCTTCTCGCGATCGCGCAACAAGAAAAACAGTACAAACAGCATGAGGAAGAAATCCATCAAGAAGGTTGTGGCATCACCTAAAATTTTCGCGCTGATGCCGACCAAGTTGGAGCCAAAACGGGTGGCAAACTGGCCCACTTTTTGGGCGATTTGCGAGGGCTCAATCGCATCAAAGGGGAGGTAGTTGTTGACGATAGATAAGCCTTTGACAACCCAAGGATGCTCAAACAGCGCTTGAATCCCACCTTGCGTGACCCATTGATAGACGTTTTGTGAAAAGGCTGAGCCTTGCTGCACAATCGCAGCAAACACAAACAGCAGCGGGACGACGATAATGAAGGTCAAAATCACGCAGGAGAGCAGGGCGACGACATTGTTGTGCTTGGGCATTTTACGCTCAAGAGCCTGATGAATCGGCAACATGAGGATGGAGATGATAAACGCCATGACGATGGAGTTGACGTAGGGTTCGACTAACAGGTAGCACGCAAATCCGGCCGCTAACAAGGCGAGGATCAATACCCAATGACTCGAAGTGATGGTAACTTTGTTTGACACGATGACGTCCATTTATGCAACAAGGTAGTCGTATAATGGCGTTAAACCCTTCAAGCTTCAATCACTAACGTGTACGGGCGCCGGTTAAGGCTGCGATGTAAGGAGAAAAATGATGGGCTGTTGTAATAATGAGAACGGTCATTGCCCTACGCGCGCAAAGCGTCGTGGACTCTCTTGGTTTGGTCTGTTGATACTCGCGCTGGTGGTCACCGTGCTCTTCTTTTGGCGATGATTCTACGGGCATAAAAAAGGCTGCGCGATGCAGCCTTTCTTTTTGCCTTTCATTAGGGGCGTAATGCCGCCTAGATGCGATTAGGCTTCTTGCGCAAGCTGAGCGAAACAGCGATCCGCCGCTTCAAGCGTTGCTTCGATCTCTTTGCTGCCGTGAGCGAGGGAGGTGAAGCTCGCTTCGAACGCCGATGGGGCAAGGTAGACGCCGTGTTCTAACATCAAGTGGAAGAAGCGCTTAAATCGCTCGATGTCACAGCGTGTCACATCTTCGTAGCAGGTGATGCGTTCTTGATCGGTAAAGAAGAAACCGAACATGCCGCCCACTTGATTGACCAGCAGCGGAATGCCGTGCTCGGCAGCCAACGCTTTAAAGCCGTCAGCCAGTTGCTTGGTTTTTGCCGCTAGGCGTTTTTCATTGCCCTCTTCACGCAGAACCGACAAACAGGCGTAACCCGCTGCCATCGCGACTGGGTTGCCGGAGAGTGTGCCCGCTTGGTAAACCGGCCCTGTTGGCGCAATGTATTGCATGACGTCTTTGCGGCCACCAAAGGCGCCCACAGGCATACCGCCACCGATCACTTTACCCAGTGTGGTGAGGTCTGGCTTGATGTTGTAGTGGCCTTGTGCGCCGCCAAGGGCAACGCGGAAACCTGTCATGACCTCATCAAAAATCAGCAAGGCACCTTCTTGATCACAAATCTCACGCAGCCCTTCATGGAAGCCATCAACAGGTGGAATACAGTTCATGTTGCCTGCCACAGGCTCAACGATAATACAAGCGATCTCACCTGGGTTGGCTGCAAACAGTTCGCGTACAGAATCAAGGTCGTTAAACGTTGCTGTTAGGGTGTGCTTGGCAAAATCAGCCGGTACGCCAGGCGAGCTTGGTTGACCGAGTGTCAGCGCACCAGAGCCCGCTTTGACCAGCAAGCTGTCGGCATGACCGTGGTAGCAACCTTCAAACTTGATGATTTTGTCTCGGCCAGTGAAGCCACGTGCAAGACGAATCGCACTCATGGTTGCTTCAGTACCAGAGCTGACCATGCGCACTTGTTCCATTGATGGCACCAACTCGCTGACCAATTCCGCCATGGTGATTTCCATTTCCGTCGGCGCGCCAAAGCTGAGTCCGCGCTGCGCTGCGGTGATCACGGCATCACGAATCGCCACATGGTTGTGACCAAGAATCATTGGACCCCAAGAGCCAACGTAGTCGATGTACGCTTTGCCATCCGCATCAAAAATCAAAGGGCCATCGGCTCGCTCGATAAAAATCGGTGCTCCGCCCACGCCATTAAACGCACGAACGGGAGAGTTCACGCCGCCTGGGATTGTTTGCTGTGCCTTTTGATACAGTTCGGCTGATTTGGTCATTGGGATATCCTCTTCTGATTGCTCGGACCAATTTGCCTCGCATTGTACCTGCCCCACTGATGCGATTAAAACGCTTTCCACCACAGAACGGGGAGTTTTTCATCACGAAGCGGCGAAATTGTTAAAAATACTCGGGCAAAGATGGTGAATACTTGAACGCTTCACTCAGGTATTAGATAATCGTGGCTATTATATAAAGATGAACCATCCAGCGCGAAAGCTGTTGGGTTGACACGAGTGAGAGAGGTCATCGTGAGCGAAGTAAATATCCCACTAACATTTTCTGATGCCGCAGCGAAGCGAGTTGGTGCTCTGATTGCAGAAGAAGAAAACCCAAACCTAAAACTGCGCGTCTACATCACCGGGGGCGGCTGTAGCGGCTTCCAATACGGTTTCACTTTTGATGAGAGTGTTAACGAAGGCGACACCACCATTGTGAATAGCGGCGTGACCTTAGTGGTGGATCCGATGAGTTTGCAATACTTGGTCGGTGGTCAAGTTGACTATACAGAAGGGTTGGAAGGCTCGCGCTTTTTCGTTAATAACCCGAATGCGACCACTACCTGCGGTTGTGGTGCGTCTTTTAGCGTGTAACCCATACTCCTTTTCCTACCGACAAAGGCTGCCGATTGAGCAGCCTTTGTTTTTTTAGCATGGTTTTATGAGAATGCTTTTGCCGGTTTGATTTTATCGCTGACAATCCCGTATAACGGGGCGTTTTCCTGAAACTGAGATCTCAGCTAAATATCCTTGTCACACTGTTTTCTTTTTATGTGGTTAATTTATATCCTAAATTAACACGACAAAATAAAACTCAAAGGACTGTCATGGCTAGATTCTCTCTGTTGCGGTTTTTCGCGGTCAGACCCTACTTGGTGTCACTGATGATTGTGATCGGATTATCGGTCTGGTTAGGTATGGGGGCGACTAATGCAGACGAAGCTGAAACAGCCAGTGCGGCGCCGCCCATCCCTCTTGCTAAGGTCTCTTATCAGACATTCGAGGCGCAAAATACCCACAAGACCATTGAATTGTATGGACGCACTGCACCGAACAAGCAAGCACGTTTAGGGGCAGAGATTGCCGGTAAAATCGTCTCACTTCAGGTTGAGAAAGGTCAGTCAGTCACCCAAGGTCAGGTCATTGCGCTGATTGATAAGGCCGATCTCGGAATCCAACTCGAACGAGCGCAAGCAATGCTGCAAGTGCGAGAGAAAGAGTACAAAGCTGCGCAATCGCTCAAAGACAGAGGGCTGCAAGGGGAAGTGGCATTTACCACTTCTCAAGCGGCGCTGGTGGAAGCTAAGGCAATGGTCAGCAATGTCAAAACCTCATTGGCGAACACATCCGTGCGTGCGCCGTTCAATGGCATTGTGGATCACCTCTTTATTGAACAGGGGGACTTTGTTGGTATTGGCGACCCCGTGGCGACCTTGATTGATCTTGAGCGATTGGTCATCGAAGCGGATGTGAGCGAGCGGCATATTCGCGATCTGTCTCTCGATCAAGAAGCGCAAGTGAGCTTAATTCATGGCGACCAGTTGGTTGGCAAGATCCGCTATATCTCCCGTGTCTCTTCCGCCTCTACCAATACGTTTCCGATTGAAGTCGAGCTAGAAAATCCTAAGCAAGCGATCCCCGCAGGTGTAAGCGCAGAAGTGACCTTAAACCTAGCGGAGCAATTGGCGGTCAAAGTGACGCCGGCTATGTTGGCACTCGACGAAGCTGGCAATTTGGGCGTGAAGACCTTGCAGGGTAAGCGGGTGAAGTTTGTCCCGATTCAATTGGTTAAGGCAGAGCAAGATGGCGTATGGCTCACGGGCCTAGGTGAGCGGGTTGACATCATTACTGTTGGGCAAGGGTTTGTGCGTGACGGTGATGAAGTGAATGCGGTGGCGCGACCATCCTCTTCAGACTCTTCCACCTCACAGCAATAGGGGCGCACTATGTTATCCGTGATTGATGCGGCGCTGTCGCGTACGCGTACCATGTTGGTATTGTTGCTGTTTATTTTGGTCGCTGGTGTGATGACTTATGTCACCATCCCTAAAGAGTCGAGCCCTGACATCACCATTCCTATTATCTATGTGTCCGTCGGTCACCAAGGCATTTCGCCCACCGATGCGGAGCGCTTATTAGTGCGCCCAATAGAGCAAGAGCTGCGCGCCATTGAAGGGGTCAAAGAGATGACCTCAACCGCATCAGAAGGGCATGCGTCAGTGATGCTGGAATTCAGTGTCGGTGTGGATTTAAACAAAGCAATGGCGGACGTACGTGAAGCGGTGGATTTAGCCAAACCTAAATTGCCCGCAGACAGTGATGAGCCTACGGTCAACGAAGTGACATTGGCCTCTGAAGAGCCCGCGTTGACCGTGGTGCTGTATGGCACCGTACCTGAGCGAACCATTGTTCAAATCGCCCGTCAGCTACGAGATAAGCTAGAGAGCTATCGACAGATTCTGGAAGTCGACATTGCCGGGGATCGCGAAGACATCGTCGAGATCATTGTCGATCCCTTATTGATGGAAAGCTACGGGCTAGATCAAGCGGATATTTATAACCTGATAGCGCTGAATAACCGCGTGGTCGCTGCCGGTTTTGTTGATACGGGCTATGGCCGCTTTTCGGTCAAGGTGCCGTCGGTGTTCGACTCATTAAAGGATGTGCTGGAGCTGCCGGTCAAAGTCGATGGCAAGCAGGTGATTACCTTTGGCGATGTGGCAACGGTGCGCCGCGCATTTCGTGACCCAGAGAGTTACGCTCGGTTAGATGGCAAATCGGCCATTGTGTTGGATGTGAAAAAGCGCGCTGGAGAAAACATCATCGATACTGTGGCACTGGTCAAAGCCGTGATGAGTGAAGCGCAGCAACGCGATGAGTGGCCAAGCAATCTGCTGGTCAAATACACCTACGACCAGTCTGATGATGTCAAAATGATGCTCAATGATCTGCAAAACAACATCATGTCGGCGATCATTTTGGTGGTGATAGTGATCATCGCCATTCTTGGTGTGCGAACTGCCTTGCTGGTGGGGGTGTCGATACCGGGCTCGTTTCTAACTGGTTTGTTGGTGCTGTCAGTGTTTGGCCTCACGGTCAACATTGTGGTGCTATTTTCGCTGATTATGGCGGTGGGCATGTTGGTCGACGGAGCCATTGTGGTCACCGAGTTCGCTGACAGACGGATGCAGGAAGGGACGCCAAGGCGCGATGCGTATCGTGATGCGGCCAAGCGCATGGCGTGGCCCATCACAGCGTCGACAGCGACCACCTTAGCGGCGTTTGCACCGCTGCTGTTTTGGCCAGACATTACCGGCGAGTTTATGAAGTATCTGCCTTTGACCTTGATCGCTACCTTAGCGGCTTCTTTGGCAATGGCACTGCTGTTTGTCCCTGTGCTAGGCAGTTTGATTGGACGTCCACAAAATGTGACGAAAGCGCAGCGAGAGAAGATGGTTGCGCTGCACGAGGGTGATTTTAGCCAAGCGACCGGTATTACTAAGCTTTACTATCACACGCTGGATATTGCTCTAAAACATCCGTTGAAAATTCTGCTCAGCGCCATTTTGCTCTCGGTGGGGGTGGGCTTTGCGTACTCAAAAGCAGGCTTAGGGGCGGAGTTCTTCCCTGAGGTTGATCCGCCATTTTTCACGGTGAAAGTACGCTCTTATGGCGATCTCTCGTTGGATGAGAAAGACGTCATCATGCGCGATATCGAAGCGGTGATGCTCGGTCATGATGAGTTTGAAAGCGTCTATACCAAAACCGGTGGTGATGATGAAATTGGCCAGATCCAAATCACACCGGTGGATTGGCAATACCGTCGTAAAGTCAAAACCATTATTGAAGAGTTAAAAGCGCAAACCGATCACTACGCTGGCGTTGAGATTGAGTACAAATTTCCCGATGCTGGCCCGCCAGTTGAGCACGATTTGGTGATCGAAATGTCCGCGCGAATCCCGACCGAACTTGACTCGGCGGCCAAAGTGGTCCGTCACTGGGCCGATGGCTACGAGGCTTTCACTAACGTCAGTGATACCTCCAGCAAAGAGGGGATTGATTGGCAAATTGATATCCGCCGTGATGATGCGTCACGTTTTCTTGCGGACGCTACGCTGGTCGGCAATACGGTGCAGTTTGTTACCAATGGTCTCAAGTTGGGTGATTACTTGCCCGATGATGCGAACGAAGAGGTCGATATCTTAGTGCGCTACCCAGCAGAGAAGCGCGATATTGGCCGCTTTGACCAATTGAAAGTCAAAACCGCGGCAGGCATGGTGCCGATCACTAATTTTGCCAGCATTATCCCGAATCATAAGCAAGATACGATTCGCCGTATTGACGGCCACCGAGTGATCAACATCTTTGCCGATATCCGTGAAGGCTACAACTTGGCGCTGGAACTGCCTAAAGTGAATCAAGCATTAGCCAGTTTGGATTTACCTTCTGGTGTCGAGTTTAAAATTCGCGGGCAGAACGAAGAGCAAGAAAACTCATCGGCCTTCCTTCAGCAAGCCTTTATGGTGGCGCTGGTGGTGATGGCGCTGATTTTGATCACCCAGTTCAATAGCTTCTACCAAGCGTTTTTGATCCTCAGTGCGGTTCTTTTCTCCACGGTAGGCGTGTTTGCTGGGTTGATCGTGTTCCAAAAACCGTTTGGCGTCATTATGTCGGGCATTGGTGTGATTGCGTTGGCGGGTATAGTGGTGAACAACAACATTGTCTTGATTGATACCTTCAATCAGCTGCGCAAACGCGGCTTGGAAAAACGTGAAGCGATCTTGCGCACCGGCGTACAAAGGCTGCGTCCAGTAATGTTGACCACTGTCACGACCATTCTTGGCTTGCTGCCGATGGTGCTCGAAATGAACATTGATCTGCTCAATCAGAAGATCGAGTTTGGCGCGCCGAGTACGCAGTGGTGGTCACAACTTGCGACGGCGGTAGCCGGAGGTCTGGCCTTCGCAACGGTATTAACCTTAGTGCTTACGCCGTGTTTGTTGATGCTCGGCCGCGAGCACAAAATTGAAGAGTAACGCCATACAAGCGTAACGCTATACATGGTAGCGATAACAAAAACGGGCTGCATCGCTTTCGGATTTTCCTAAAGCGATGCAGCCCGTTTTTCTTGTTCACTTAACGAGTGGCTAACAGCTCACCATAGCGTTCGAGTTTATCTAAGCGAATTTTGGCGTTGGCAATAAAGGTGGTTTTCTCTTTACCCGTTAACGACTTTGATTGCGGCAGTTTGACCGTTCTTGGGTTTTTGTGCACGCCATTGACCAAAAACTCATAATGCAAGTGCGGTCCAGTCACACGGCCAGTGCCACCGAGCGTACCCACGGTTTGACCCTGTTTAACCCGTTGCCCGGTTTTAACTTTGCGTTTTTGCAGGTGCAGGTACTTAGTGATGTAGGTGTTGCTGTGCTTGATAAAGACGTAGTTGCCATTGAATTGGTTATAGCTGGATTTAATCACTACACCATCACCAGCGGCCCATATCGGCGTACCGACAGGCGCGGCGTAATCGGTTCCGCGGTGAGCACGTACCTGTCCGGTAACCGGATGGCGACGCGTTGGGTTAAAGTTAGAAGAGACGCGGCGAAAATCGAGCGGTGAGCGCAAAAAGGCTTTTTTCATCGCCCGGCCATTTTCATCGTAATAGTTGCCCGTGTGGTCATCTAAAATCGCCGTGAAGTTATCACCTTGGTTGGTAAATAGCGCAGCGATGATTTTACCTCGTCCGACAATTTCCCCTTCGACCACTTTCTCTTGGTAAAGAATCTTAAAGCCGTCGCCTTGGCGGATATCGAGGGCAAAGTCGATGTCCCAACCAAAAATCCCAGCCAGCTCCATGATTTGGTTGGCGGTTAAACCGGCGCTGACCCCTGCATTCCAAAAGTTAGAGGTAATGGTCGCTTCGGCGTAGTTGTATTGATAAAAGACTTCTTTGACATCAAGACTTGAACGAAAGCCGTCTTCAGAGCGGGTGATCAGAAATGATTCGTACGGGCTCAGCTCGCGTTTGATTTGCACCAGTTGGTTGTTTTCATCAAAGCCAAATAGAAACGCATCGCCGGGGCGTACTCTTGTCAGTTGTTGCTCTATCTCTTTATTGGTGGAGGTGAGTTCATACAGCAGTCGAGAAGAGAGGCCAGCACGCTGAAAGAGCAGTGCCATGCTGTCGCCAGAGCCAATGGTGTGTTTGTCCCATCGAAGAATCGATGGTGGACCGATTACGGTGTCGATCTCTAACGCGGCGGCATCAATCGCGATAGGGTAAGGCATGCCTATTTGGTAGCGCTTGTCATCCTGACGCAAATCCTGAGGGGTGGGAAGAAACAAGGCAACCACAATAAGCGCGCTAAACAAAGCGATAAAAGCTCGGTGAAACCAAGGAAGTCGAGCGAAAAGAGACAACATCGTTTGTCCGTTCTAAAAAATTCGAGAAAAAGCCTAGCTGTTTAGTTTAACTGGTTTCAAAAAGCATCGCTATTCAAGTAAGATGGGAAATTATCAAATTTTTGCCAAATCTGTGGGAGTGAACAAGAATGGCGAGCATTGAAGCTGCACTAGCGGAGATTAAGCGCGGTGTTGAAGAGCTAATTCCAGAAGAAGAACTGATTGCTAAGTTAAAAGAAGGGCGTCCACTACGCATTAAGTTGGGCGCTGATCCCACGGCTCCCGACATTCACTTAGGCCATACGGTTATCCTAAACAAGCTGCGTGCGTTCCAAGAGCTAGGCCATGATGTGACCTTTTTGATTGGTGATTTTACCGGCATGGTGGGTGACCCAACCGGGAAGAACACCACACGTCCACCACTGACTCGTGAAGACGTGCTGCGCAATGCAGAGACCTACAAAGAGCAAGTATTCAAGATCCTCGATCCTGCCAAGACCAAGATTCAGTTCAACTCTGAGTGGTTATCTGAGCTGGGCGCTGAAGGTATGATCCGTCTTGCCGCGCAGCAAACTGTGGCGCGTATGCTTGAGCGTGATGATTTTAAAAAGCGCTACACAGGCGGTCAGCCAATCGCGATTCACGAGTTCATGTACCCACTACTGCAAGGTTACGACTCGGTGGCGATGGAGACCGATGTTGAGCTAGGTGGTACGGACCAAAAGTTTAACCTGCTGATGGGACGTGAGCTGCAAAAAGCGCACGGACAAAAACCGCAAGTTGTGCTGACTATGCCACTGCTGGTGGGCTTAGATGGTGAGAAGAAGATGTCTAAGTCGGCGCACAACTATATTGGTGTCAGCGAAGCGCCAAGTGAGAT
This sequence comes from Vibrio sp. R10-SG3-ISO3, assembly GCF_059834225.1. Taxonomy (NCBI): domain Bacteria; kingdom Pseudomonadati; phylum Pseudomonadota; class Gammaproteobacteria; order Vibrionales; family Vibrionaceae; genus Vibrio; species Vibrio sp. R10-SG3-ISO3. The sequence continues at coordinate 54,384 of NZ_JCBDHE010000026.1, forward strand.
GTTTGGTAAGATCATGTCTATCTCTGATGATCTGATGTGGAGCTACTACGAGTTGTTGTCGTTCCGTCCTCTTGAGGAGATCGCGCAATTTAAAGCCGACATTGCTGCGGGCAAAAACCCACGTGATGTCAAAGTCTTGTTGGCGAAAGAGATCATCGCCCGCTTCCATAGTGAAGCCGATGCGGATGCCGCTGAGCAAGAGTTTGTTAACCGCTTTGCTAAAAATCAGATCCCAGATGAGATGCCAGAGTTTACCTTTGACGCTGGTACGCCTGTTGCCAACCTGCTTAAAGACGCCGGTTTGTGCGCTTCTACTTCAGACGCGATGCGCATGGTGAAACAGGGTGCAGCGAAAATAGAGGGTGAGAAGGTCGCGGACGCGAAATTCGTACCTGAAGCGGGCACTTACGTATTCCAAGTGGGTAAGCGTAAGTTCGCACGTATCACGATTGAGTGATGGGTTTTGGTTCCTAGTTCCTAGTTCCTAGCGACTAGTGACAGAGGGTAAAACGAGTGGAAAAAGCGTCGATATTCGGCGCTTTTTTATTGCCTGTAATGATGGGTTGGCGCCAGGTATAGGGCAAATCTATCGGGCTTTTTAACACGATTTTGACTGATTTTTTCTGCCTGTTTTGCTACACTCTCGCCGCTGCCAATTTGGTGGTTTTTTTGGAGATTTTTATGAACACTACCGACCATCCCCCTAGTATCAAAGGGGAAAAATAATCCGCTGTCGGTATGGCCTCCATTTGCTCTACCTCGGTGGTAGAGTCCTGTTTCCTTTCTCGCGTTTTTCTCCTCACAGCATTTTCGCTTATTCATACTAGTTACGCATTTCTCATGCGTGATGGTCGTTACCTTTTTGCCAATCGGGAGATTCGCCATGACGGTAATGAGCAAACCTTTTGTAGACACACAATCACACTTTTCTCGTGAAGAGATTGGTGCCGCTCGCAGCGCGTTTTTGCAATACGAGCAAAGTCATCAGCTTCATCTGTTGACAGTAATGCCGATTGAAGAGGCGGTGGCCATTTTACACCACTGCACCATCGGTTACGTTCAGACCTTGATTTCAAAACTTGAGCTTCAAGGGCATGACAAACTGGCGCGTCACTATGCGCACCAACTGGGTCTTATCCACTCGGAAGTAGAAACCGGGGATAGCTATCTGAGTACCTCGGTGCTGGAGCACGTGAAGCAACGTATCGGTTGGATCATCGCGTTGGCCCTACTCGGGATCGTCTCTGGGTTGATCATCGCTCAATATGAAGACACTTTAAGCCAACTGGTGCTATTGGCGGTGTATATGCCTGTCATCGCGGCAGCAGGGGGCAATACCGGCACCCAAGCGGCGACCTTGGTGATTCGAGCGTTAGCGACGGGAGAGTTGCGTAAGCGGCAATGGCTGTTAGTACTGTGGAAAGAGAGTCGCGTGGCACTGTGCCTCGCGTTGGCGATTGCTCTGGTGATGGTTGGCCGCATTTTGTTGTTCAGCGACAGCGCCTCAGCAGGCGGGTTTGACATTGACCTAATTGCGCTCGCCATTGCGGTGGCTTTGTTTATCCAAGTCACCCTATCAACGACCTTAGGCGGTGTACTACCGATTGTCGCGCGGGCTTTCAAGTTGGATCCGGCGGTACTTGTCAGCCCGGTGTTGGCGTCGATTGTTGATATTTCGGGGATGTGGATCTATTTCACTGTGGTTAACGCGTTCTTAGGGATTGCCTGACTGAAATTGACTACGTCTTGATAAAACAAGGTTTCAAACTGGGTAATAGCCGCGGGGCCTCTTGGGGCGTTGCGGCTCTCCTCTCCCGGGTGGTAATCGGCCACAAACTGAATAAATAGCGTGGTCGGTGTACCATGCTCATCAAGCCCAAAGCCAGCCATATTCATGCTGCCGTAAATCGAGCCACTTTTCGCCACCAATGCGCCCTTGATGGGCGATTGACGCATACTGCGTCGATATTGCAGCGTGCCATTTTCACCTGATTTTGGCATGGCAGCGATCAGATTTAAGTCTTCATCGTGTTGCCAGATGTAGCGAAGCACCTTCGCCATCATGGCTGTCGTGATGCGATTGTTGCGTGACAATCCTGAGCCATCGGTCATGGGGACATCGGTTAAATCAATGCCGGTATGGGCGAAGATAATCTGCTTAATCGCCTTGGTACCATTACTGAAACTGCCCGGTTGAATGTAGAACTTCGCGCCCAATGTTTTAGTCAGGTTATCTGCAATCAAGTTGTCGGATTTGGTCAACATGGTGGCAATCAAATCGGATAGCGGCGCAGAGCGGTGAGTGGCGATACGCTGAGTGTCTGCCGCTGGCGGTTGGCCAATACGAACCTGCCCTTTAAGTGTAATGCCGAGCGCGCGCAGTTGCTGACTTACCATGCGTTGAGTGTAAAGCTCTGGATCTTGCACCGCGAATTTGAGCGGCAGCGGTTTCTCACGCTGGGTTAAGCACCCCTGAAGCTGGTAGTGGTTTTCGGGCGAAGAAAGCAGCTCCAAATCACACTGTGTGGCTTGTTGTTCGGTTTGGCTGACCGACTTAGCGCTTGATGTGACGTAAATCGGGTACTGCTCAGGCACATAGACACGTGTTTTGCCATCGTCTTGGGTATAAATCGACGCATAGACACAGTTTTCATCCAGTGAAATAGCGCTAGCCGGCGCGCTGTAGCACACACCTAAGCTATCCCAAGGCCAGCCGACGGCTCGGTCATAGCCGGTAAACGCTCGGTTATCGAGCCAAAGATCTCCTTTAATCTCAGTATGGCCATCGCGTTTGGCGAGAGCGAGCAGATTGTTGAGATCTTGGCTCATCAGAGTTGGGTCACCACTAAACTGAATCACCCAATCTTGATCGGCTGTCGCAAGGTGAGTCTCAAAACGGAAGTTGTCGTCAAGCTCTAGCTTGGCCGCGAGCGCCGTGAGCAGTTTCAGTGTGCTGGCTGGGGGAAAATATTGGTCTTGGTTGTCGGTGACGAGCGCAGTGTCTCTCTCCACTAAGCTTTCAATTCTTAACGCACTACGACTGCCAACGGGCAGATGAGAGAGTGGGGGATAAGGCTGCGCAGTAGGCGCTGAACTCGGGGTAATATTGGCATGCGCGCTAGGGGCCACGAATAGGCACAATGACAGAGAGACAAGGGAGCGAAGAAGAGAAGTCATATCAAAACACCGATTAAGAAACGAGTGTCAGTATAACTGCAAACAAAACTGCCAGCTACGTAGCTGGCAGTAAATACTTGAGACCTATTAATTGCGAAAGCGCTAAAGATTAAAAGGTGTAGTATACGCCAGCGAGGGCAAGCTTATCTTCATCGCCTTTGTTGTTATCTACGTTATCGATACCTGTGTATTCCACAAACGCAAGTAGATTTGCAGAAATTGCGTAGTCAGCACCGACTGTGTACGCTTTTACGTCGTCATAGCTGCCTGATTGATCTGTGTCTTTATTTTCAACAGAACCGAGCGATGTGTATAGACGAAGAGCTTCGATTTGGTAAGACGCAGCAATACCTAGAGCTTCGTGATCTTCGCTATCGATCTCATCGATTACATAGTGGGCTGCAATATTAAAGTCGCCAATGCCGTACCCTACTTTGACACCCCATAGGCTATTGTCTCCGTTTGTTGACGTATCATATGAGCTACGGTTACCTTGGTCTTGGTATGTCGCACCCAAATTGAAGCCTGCAATATCGTATGAAGCTGATAGACCAAATACAGTGTCAAGATCGCGCTCTTGGTTTAAGTATGCGTCCGCAACAAGAGTCAAATTATCAATAGAGTATTTGGCCGCAATACCGTGTCCCTTTGATTCGAAGCGATCTGCTACATCGTCAACATAACCGTAACCTTCATTTGTGTTATCGATCAGAATAGCATTAACAGATTTCGCGTAGTCACCTGGTTCTCCAACAGCAAAACCAAAGTTATTGCCAAGCTCAAGGCCTACATATGCGTCATCAGCACTAAAGCTATTTGCATCGTTGTCACCTGGCATGAAGCCGTTTCCGGTTTCAACTTCGAATGAACCGAAAACTGCGACAGTGTCATTGAGTTGGTGACGAGCATCGATCTGGATCTTGGCCCATAGGTCGATGTCTGCATCGTATTTGGTGTTTTGAGTTTCAACCTTGCTCAAATACGCGTCGATTTCACCAGATAGAGATAGAGATGAGGTGTCCGTTTTATAGATGGTATTTGCATTTGCGCCAGTTGCCACTGCTGCTGCAGATACTGCTAGAGCGATTAGAGTCTTGTTCATCTTATTTAGTCCTAATTTACTGTCCATAAATTTTATATGCGAGTGATGTCACTTGCGTGTTTATCCTCGTACGCATTCCCAGAGGACTCAATGTTCATACTTAAGAAAAGGCGGATAAATATGAAATACTGATTTGAGTCGCCAGAGCAATTCGTGCTCATGTTGTACCGTCAAAGTTCCCCTGAGCGGTAGTAAAACGATATAAAAACCGTTTTTGAACACTGTTTTATTGAGGGTAAAAAAATATCAAGTTATTGATTTGTTGTGATTTTTACCTTTTTGTTTGGGTGTCGAAAAAAACGAAAAATTTATCATTTTTTATCTTGATTGTCGGATTTTTGACCGCTGCAAAAATCTGGTTCTGGTGTTGGTTTGGTTGCATATGTGTGCATTAAGAGTGTGATCTCTCATGTACGATGAATTAAGATGATTTCGTTGCCAAGTTTGTTTACACTAGAACAAACCGATTGATTGAATCCCTACCTAGTCCTCGTGATTAGGTAGTTTTGTTTTGTCCAAAGAATGCTTTGGAATGAGGTAATAATGGAAAAAGTCCCAATGACACTGCGTGGCGAAAAGCAGCTACGTGAAGAACTCGACCGACTCTTGAAACTTCGCCCACAAATTTCTGAAGCGATTGCTGAAGCTCGTGAGCTTGGCGACCTGAAAGAAAACGCTGAGTACCACGCGGCTCGCGAAGAGCAAGGTATTTGTGAAGCGCAGATCCGTGATATCGAATACAAGCTGTCGATCGCTCAAGTGATCGATGTCACTAAGATGGAAAACACAGGCAAAGTGATTTTCGGCTCAACGGTCACACTGATCGATTGCGACACTGAAGAAGAAAAAACCTACCAAATCGTCGGTGACGATGAGGCTGATATCAAAGCGGGTCGCATTTCTGTCAGCTCTCCGATTGCTCGTGGCTTGATTGGTAAGATGGAAGGCGATGAAGTCGTGATTGCAACCCCAGGTGGTGAGCGCGATTTCGAAATTGATCGTGTTGAGTACCTTTAGTTGAGAGTATCTAAGTTAGTTGAGAGAATATAAGTCAGCAGGATGCTCGCTGAGCAACGACTTGAGCCAACCGCTCATCGGTGTGTTCAGAAAAGGTTTCAAGCAACAAAAAAGGTCGCAGCGCGACCTTTTTTGTTGGATTCAATACTCTGCATTGCAATGAGTACAGCGGGTGTACCCAAACAGTGTGCCTACTTAAGTGCGTCTACCTAAGTTTTATCTACCTAAGCTTTATCTATATAAGTAAGAGGGAGCGTGAACCTTGGTGTGGCAAGTGACTTGTCCGCCGTGATGGAGTACCCATCGGCTCGGACGAGATTACTTGCGTGGAAGTTCGATTTTACGATCTTCAGATTGACGGAACAGAACAAGCGTTTTACCAATCACTTGGACTTTCTCTGCTTCTGTTTCACGCACGATGGCGTCGACAATCAGGTTTTTGGTGTCACGATCTTCAGAGGCGATTTTTACCTTGATCAGTTCGTGGTAGTTGAGAGCAATGTCGATTTCCGCTAGAACAGCTTCCGTGAGTCCGTTCGCGCCGAGGAGCACAACTGGTTTTAAGCTGTGTGCTAGGCCCTTAAGATGCTGCTTTTGTTTGGTGCTTAGGTTCATTACGCGGCCAATTTTCTTTAATATTAGGGTTGAAAAGCCCTATTTTAACGCCATCTATGGTGGAAGACTATCATTTATTGAGCGATGGTTAATTATCAAGCGGGCGGGAATGATCGAAAGATGAGTTTCCTTGCTCCAGAGTAAGCCGCAATAGGGTTTCCCTATTACAGCAATAGCTCCTATTTACGTCTTATTAGGATTAGAATGAGTAAACAAAAGCATTCGGCCAGTTCTGGTCGATGGTTGAAAGAACACTTCGACGACAAATATGCCAACGAAGCGAGAAAAAAAGGCTATCGCTCTCGCGCTTATTTTAAGATGGAAGAGATCCAAAGCAAAGATAAGCTACTAAAACCAGGCATGACTGTGGTGGATTTGGGCGCTGCGCCCGGTGGTTGGTCTCAATATGCTGCTAAAATAGTGGGGGACAGCGGGCAAATCATCGCGTGTGATTTGTTGCCGATGGATCCGATCGCTGGGGTGAGCTTTCTGCAAGGGGATTTTAGAGACGATGCCGTGCTCGAAGCCCTGCTAGAGCGAATCCAACCGTCTATGGTCGATGTGGTGATGTCCGATATGGCGCCGAACATCGCTGGTAATAACTCAGTGGACCAGCCAAGAGCGATGTACTTGGTTGAGCTCGCGTTAGATATGTGTCGACAAGTTCTAGCACCCAATGGTAGCTTTGTCGTCAAGGTTTTTCAGGGCGAAGGCTTCGATCAATACGTGAAAGAAGTCCGAGATTTGTTTAAAACCGTAAAAGTAAGAAAACCAGACTCATCGCGAGCACGCTCACGTGAAGTCTTCATCGTGGCTACTGGCTACAAAGGCTAATCAAGCTGGCCGCTAGTTACAAAGGTTAACTATTTGCTCTTTTTCGCAGCGGTTAACACTGTAGCTACAGTTTTCAAACTGTAGTACCCTACCTTTAATTACAATTAGTTATCGAGAGGCTGACACCTTGAGTGACATGGCAAAAAATTTAATTCTGTGGCTAGTGATCGCCGTAGTCTTGATGTCGGTATTCCAAAGCTTTGGGCCGGGAGAGAGCAACGGACGAGCAGTAGATTACACCACGTTCGTACAGGAAGTTGGCCAAGGCCAGATTCAGGAAGCAACATTTAAAGACGGCGAAATTACCTTCGTTCGTCGTGGCGGTGGCTCTCGTTATGTGACTTACATGCCCGTCTACGATCAAAAACTCCTCGATGACTTGATCAATCAAAACGTGAAGGTGCAAGGTACGCCGCCGGAAGAGCAAAGTTTGCTCGGTACTATCTTCATCTCATGGTTCCCAATGATCTTACTGATTGGTGTGTGGATTTTCTTCATGCGTCAAATGCAGGGCGGTGGCGGAAAAGGCGCGATGTCCTTCGGTAAGAGCAAAGCTCGTATGATGAGCGAAGAGCAAATTAAAACCACCTTTGGCGATGTGGCAGGCTGTGATGAAGCCAAAGAAGACGTCAAAGAGCTGGTGGATTACCTGCGTGACCCGAGTCGCTTCCAAAAGCTGGGCGGTAAGATCCCAACGGGTGTGTTGATGGTCGGTCCTCCGGGTACGGGTAAAACCTTGCTGGCGAAAGCGATTGCCGGTGAAGCCAAAGTACCGTTCTTTACCATTTCTGGTTCTGACTTTGTCGAAATGTTCGTCGGTGTCGGTGCCTCGCGTGTTCGTGACATGTTCGAGCAAGCGAAGAAAGCAGCTCCTTGTATCATCTTTATCGATGAGATTGATGCGGTAGGTCGTCAACGTGGCGCAGGTGTGGGCGGTGGTCACGATGAACGTGAGCAAACCCTGAACCAAATGCTGGTTGAAATGGACGGTTTTGAAGGCAATGAAGGCATTATTGTTATCGCTGCGACAAACCGACCAGATGTACTGGACCCAGCCTTGTTGCGACCAGGTCGTTTTGACCGTCAAGTTGTCGTGGGCTTGCCAGATGTACGTGGCCGTGAGCAAATTTTGAAAGTTCACATGCGTAAAGTACCGTTGGCGGGTGATGTAGAACCTTCATTGATTGCGCGTGGTACACCGGGCTTCTCGGGTGCTGATCTTGCTAACCTCGTCAACGAAGCAGCATTATTTGCGGCGCGCGGTAACAAGCGCAATGTCTCTATGGTGGAGTTCGAGCTGGCAAAAGACAAAATCATGATGGGGGCGGAACGCCGCTCTATGGTGATGTCTGAAGAGACCAAAGCGTCTACCGCTTATCACGAGGCAGGTCACGCCATCGTTGGCCGTCTTGTCCCTGAGCATGATCCAGTATACAAAGTGTCGATCATTCCACGTGGACGTGCGCTTGGTGTGACCATGTATCTGCCAGAGCAAGACCGAGTCAGTATGTCTCGTCAGCACCTTGAGTCGATGATTTCGAGCTTGTATGGCGGCCGATTGGCGGAAGAGCTGATTTATGGCCCTGATAAAGTCTCGACAGGCGCATCGAATGACATTGAACGTGCGACTGACATTGCGCGCAAGATGGTGACGCAATGGGGCTTCTCGGAGAAGCTAGGGCCATTGTTGTACGCTGAAGATGAAGGTGAAGTGTTCCTAGGACGCAGCGTAACGCAAACCAAGCATGTGTCTGATGATACCGCCAAGCTGATTGATGATGAAGTGCGCAAGATTATCGACCGCAACTATGACCGTGCGAAGAAAATCTTGGAAGACAACATGGACATCATGCATGCGATGAAAGATGCGCTGATGAAATACGAAACCATCGACGCGGGTCAAATTGATGACCTGATGGAGCGTAAAAGCGACATTCGTGAGCCTGCAGGATGGGGAGATAACGCCTCAAACAAGAGTGCAGCCGAGCCTGTCCAAGCCGATGAAACGGTGGAAAACAGTAGCAGCGAATCAGCTGAAAAAGCGCAACCTGCTGAAGAAGGCACTGAGAAAAAAGACTCAGAATAATTTCTGTTAATGACCAAACCCCGAGGCAACTCGGGGTTTTTCTGTTTATGATGATTCTAAAAGCAAACAATAAAATCCTCGATCTCTCCACACCTCAGGTGATGGGGATCCTTAATGTTACGCCCGATTCGTTTTCTGATGGCGGCCAGTTTAACTCCTTAGAGCGCGCTCTAGAGCAAGCGCAGCGTATGATAGACGCCGGTGTGACCATCATCGATATCGGTGGTGAATCCACGCGTCCAGGGGCTCCGGACGTGAGTTTGGACGAAGAGCTTGCGCGCGTGGTACCTATCATCCAAGCGATTCGCGCCCGCTCTGATGTGTGGATCTCTATTGACACCAGTAAAGCACAAGTCATGGCGCAAGCGATAGCGGCAGGTGCGGATATCATCAATGACGTCCGTGCGCTGCAAGAGCCAGGAGCGCTAGAGGTAGCGGCTCAATCTGGGCTGCCGATTTGTTTGATGCATATGAAAGGCCAGCCGCGCACCATGCAAGCAAACCCGAGCTATGATGATCTCTTAGTGGAGGTGGGCGAGTTTTTGCAAGAGCGCATGCAAACTTGTCAGGCGGCAGGGATTGATAAAGCGCAGCTGATCCTCGATCCTGGATTTGGCTTTGGCAAAACCCTTGAACACAACTATCATATGCTCGCGCATCTTGAGCAGTTCCACCGTTTTGGTTTGCCTCTCTTGGCGGGCATGTCACGTAAATCGATGTTATTTAAACTGCTCGACAAAGCGCCGGCTGAATGCATGGCGGCGAGTGTCAGCTGCGCGACAATCGCAGCGATGAAAGGGGCGCAAATTATTCGTGTGCACGACTACGAACAAACGCTTGATGCCATGAAGGTGGTTGAGATGGTCAAAGCGAACCATTCACCTTCTGCGGCGATAAAATAAAAAGATAAGGACTCACCATGTCTGATAAAAGACGTTATTTTGGAACCGATGGGGTACGCGGCAAAGTTGGCCAATACCCCATCACCCCTGATTTTGTATTGAAACTCGGTTGGGCGGCTGGCCAAGTATTGGCAAAGCAAGGCACGAAAAAAGTCATCATTGGCAAAGACACGCGTATTTCTGGTTACATGCTAGAGTCAGCCCTTGAAGCTGGCCTTGCTGCTGCAGGTTTGAAAGCGACCTTTACCGGCCCAATGCCTACGCCAGCGGTGGCTTATCTGACACAAACTTTCCGTGCTGAGGCAGGCATTGTTATCTCTGCATCACACAACCCATATTACGACAACGGGATTAAATTTTTCTCATCAGAAGGCACCAAGCTGCCCGATGAGGTAGAGCTCGCAATTGAAGCGGAGCTCGATAAAGAGATTGAGTGCGTAGAATCGGCCATGCTGGGTAAAGCGAGCCGCTTGAACGACGCAGCAGGGCGCTACATTGAGTTTTGTAAAAGTACCTTCCCGTCGTCATTGAGCTTAGCCGGGCTAAAAATTGTCGTCGATTGTGCTAACGGCGCGACTTACCATATTGCGCCAGCAGTCTTTAGTGAACTCGGTGCTGAAGTGATCGCGATGGGTGTGGAGCCGAATGGCACCAACATCAACCATGAAGTCGGTGCGACCGATGTGCGTGCGCTGCAAAAACGTGTTGTCGAAGAGCAAGCTGCGCTGGGTCTCGCCTTTGATGGTGATGGCGATCGCATCATCATGGTGGATCATCTGGGCAATAAAATTGATGGTGACCAAATTGCTTACATCATTGCGCGAGATGCGTTGCGTCGTGGTGAATTAAAAGGCGGCGTGGTTGGCACTTTGATGACCAATTTGGGCATGGAAAATGGCCTCAAGGCGTTAGGGATTCCTTTCGTTCGTGCGGCTGTCGGTGACCGCTACGTGATGGAGCAGTTGATCGAAAAAGGCTGGCGTATTGGTGCGGAAAACTCTGGCCACGTTATCTTGCTTGATAAGGTGACCACTGGTGATGCGATTGTCGCAGCGCTGCAAGTGTTGGCATCAGTGGTGGGCAGTAAACTCACTTTGAACGAGTTGTCGCAAGGTATGACACTGTACCCGCAAGTGTTGGAAAACGTGCGTTTCTCGGGCGACTCTAACCCGCTAGAAGCGAAAGCCGTACAAGAGAGTGTGGCACAAGTTGAAGCCGAACTGGGTGATAAAGGCCGCGTGCTACTGCGTAATTCGGGCACTGAACCTTTGATTCGCGTTATGGTGGAAGGCGAAGATGCTGAGCTGGTTCAAGCGAGCGCCCTCAAAATTGCCGATGCGGTGAAAGCGAGCTTTTAATCGCTCTCGCGTGTGAAGATTTTCCCGACCAAGTGGCTAGCTTCACTTGGTCGGGAAACCCAAACGAGGCTTTTTCTGCGCACTAATCCGTTACTATTCACCGATTCTCATTACCCCCGTTTTCTCATGAATCCGTTTGTCATGAATAAAGGATAACGAACCGATATGTCTTTGTTAAACACTGGCTACCTCCATGAGATGGGCATTGATACCTACCAACTTGAGCACCCCTCACGTCTTCATGGCGTAGAGCTTAGCCCTATTACACTGGATGATGACTGCTGTTTGTTGTTGGTATCACCTGTACTGCCTCAAGGCAGCGACGCTCTGTTTTTGCAAAAGGTGTTGCAAGCGATGTCATTGACCCTTGAGAATGTGCGCCACGTTTATCCTCATCAGGTGATGGTCGTTAATAGAGAGGCGTTGACATGGGTTTGGTATGCCGGTTGTGATGCTCACCAATTTGAGGGCGTGAAAACCTTGGTGTCGCCAGAGTTAGCTGCGATTGATGGTAATCAAGTGGAGCGCCGCGCTTTGTGGCAGCAAATCCAAACGGCTCTCAAAGGAGAATAACATGGCACTGGTTCCATTAGCGCCAACGCACCTTGATGAGGTGTATCGCATTGAGTGTGCCGCGCATTCACATCCTTGGTCTGCCAACTTGATTAACGCCATTGAGAGCCGCGGTGCGTGCCATCATGTGCTTGAGGTGAGTGGCGAGGTTGTGGGCTATTTTTACGCGCAGAATATTGTGGGTGAGGTGACGTTACTGAACATTGCCGTCGATCCCGCCAAGCAAGGACTGGGCTTTGGCCGAGTGCTTATTGAAGGCTTCTTGTCGATGTGTGAGGGCGAGGGTGCTGATAGCGCTTGGCTTGAAGTACGAGAAAGTAACCAGGTGGCGTTAGCTCTCTACCAAGAAGTTGGCTTCAATGAGATTGACCGTCGCGTCAACTATTACCCAACGAGCAAGGGTAAAGAAGACGCTATCATCATGAGTTATCTGTTTTTCTAAGCTTTTTTGCTTCAGCTGATGACTTTATTAACGCTGAGCGAACTTCGCGTCTTCCGGTAGTTCTAGCGGGTAATAGTTGGCCTCGAAGCGGCTTTTCAGCTCACTCGCTGGCAGAGGCTTATCGAAAATGTAACCTTGGAATTGTTCGCAACCCAGTTTTTTCAGCGTCTCCAACTCGTATACATCTTCCACCCCTTCTGCGATGACTTCCAAGTTCAAACGCTGCGCCGTCATGATGATGGTATCGACAATCGCTTGGTCACTTTCGTCTAAATGCAGTTGGGTGACAAATGAACGGTCAATTTTAAGTACGTCTACCGATAAATGCTTTAAGTAGCGCAGTGATGAGTAGCCGGTGCCAAAGTCATCAATCGAGGTTTTGAGATTAAACTCTTTGAGTTTAACCATCTTTTGAATCGCGCCTTCCACATTCTCGAGCAGCAAGTTTTCAGTGATTTCCAGTTCGATGCACTCTCCACTGATCCCTGCTTGCGCTAAGGCTTCATTGATGTGATCAACGAAGGACTCTTGCGCGAACTGAAGCGGACTGATATTGATCGCCAAGCGGCGGAAAGTGTCTGGCAAGATGCCCTGTTTTTTCCACTTGGCATACTGGTAGCACGCTTCCTCAATAATCCAATTACCGATTTGAAGGATCTGGCCGGTCTCTTCCGCGACCGGCATAAACACGCCCGGAGGCAATAGCCCTTTTTCGGGGTGGTTCCAGCGAATTAAGGCTTCAACCCCGATAATTTGATGTTTATCACTGACCTGAGGTTGATAATAGAGTTCAAGCTGTCCTTTATTGATTGCCTCATGCAACCCCTTTTCAATCTCTAGGAAGGATTCGACTTGCGCCTGCATTTCAGGCTCGTAGAAGGTGTACTTGTTCTTACCTGCCACCTTGGCGCGGTACAAGGCGGTATCCGCTTGGCGCAGCACGTCAATGTTGGTACAGGCGACCGAAGGAAAGGTCGCGATACCCACACTGACGGTACAGTAGAGTTGGTGATCATCAATCGAATAGGGGTTTGAGATCAGTGCAAGCAGCTGCTGAGCTAAACTTTTGGTTTGCTCTGGGCCCACGTTGGGCAGCAAGATCGCAAACTCATCGCCGCCGATCCTCGCCGCGGTGTAGCCTTTTTGCTGCCACGAGACAATACGCTTGGCGATCGCTTTGAGCAGTTGATCCCCTATGGTGTGACCGAGCGAGTCATTGATGGTTTTAAAACGGTCTAAATCCAAGTAAAACAGCGCGCCGGTTTGATTGTTGTGTACCGCTTGGTCAATAGACTTGCCTAGGGTTTGCATCAATAAGCTTCGATTGGCCAACCCAGTGAGCGAGTCGTAGTACGCGAGCTGATTGAGCTTCGCTTGCGCGACTTCACGGTCTTGCCATAGGGAATGGAAGGTCTTGGCAAGGTGACCGAGCTCATCGTTACCTTGAAGCGGAGGAGGCGTGGTCGCACTGTGCTGGTCATTGAGTGAGCGTACCCAATTAAGCAGAGTAATCAGTGGTTTAGACAGTTTTTTGTAGAAAAAGATCAGCAAAATAGTGGTCAGCAAAATATTGCGCAGCAAATCAAACAGTAAGATTTTGCTGGTTTTGGCGATAAACTCGCGCGCAATGCTGATGCCGTTCACGGAGAAGCTGAGTGAGCCTACCACAACATGAGAGTTTGGCTGATGGAGATCGGTCTGATAGACCGGCGATGTCGGCGTGAGATAAGTCGCCACCAGTTCAGCAAAATCCCCTTGGCGTGTCACGCTGCGCTCATTACGGGTCAGGGTATCGCCAAAGTCATCGATGATTTCCACACGGTAGATGGCGTTATCCATCATCAGCGTTGAGGCCACTTGCTCGGCCAACAACTGGTTAAGATGATAGGCCGCTTGACTCGCATTAGAGTAATTTTGCAGCAACTTGAACTGATAGTGATCTTCGATACGTTGCTGCTCTTTCGATACATCAACAAAAATCTGATACAAGCTGAAGCAGACGCCCAGCAGGACAGATACCAAAAACACCGTTTTTGCTTGGCGGATGGCTAACGAATTGATCTTTATAGTCTCGGACATAGCTTCTACTTGTGAGATGTACTTCTTAAGTTATAGCTCATATTTATTGATAATCTAATCTATCGACGAAAAGCGTGACTTTTCAATTCATCTTTTTGTATGAAGTTGCTGATTGCATCAATATAAGCGAGAATACCGCGCAAAATAGAATCGAACCCAGAGTGGTTTAGGCTCGGTATGACCGAGAAAAACGGCTTACAGATAGTTAAGAAGACCTGTTCATGTCAAATACCCCATTTCTAAGCGAAGTGTCTAAACGTAGAACATTCGCGATCATCTCGCACCCCGATGCGGGTAAAACCACCATTACTGAAAAAGTGTTGTTGTTCGGACGCGCCATTCAGACCGCCGGTACGGTGAAAGGACGCGGCTCCGCTCAGCATGCCAAATCAGACTGGATGGAGATGGAAAAAGAGCGTGGCATCTCGGTGACCACCTCTGTGATGCAGTTCCCGTACAACGAATGCTTGGTCAACCTTCTCGATACCCCAGGGCACGAAGATTTCTCGGAAGATACCTACCGTACGCTGACCGCTGTTGACTCATGTCTGATGGTGATTGATGCCGCGAAAGGTGTCGAAGATCGTACCCGCAAGCTGATGGAAGTGACGCGTTTACGTGATACCCCAATCGTGACCTTCATGAACAAGCTTGATCGTGATATCCGTGATCCTATGGAGTTGCTGGATGAGGTCGAAAGCGAACTGAATATGGCGTGCGCGCCAATCTCATGGCCGATTGGCTGCGGTAAAGAGTTTAAGGGTGTTTACCATATTCACCGTGACGAAACGATTCTTTACGCAACAGGCCAAGGCCACACGATTCAAGAGCAGCGCATCATCAAAGGGTTGGATAACCCAGAGCTAGACGCAGCTGTCGGCAGCGAATTGGCGGAGCAACTGCGTGAAGAGCTCGAATTGGTCATTGGTGCTTGTCCTGAGTTTGATCAAGAGCTGTTCCTTGCCGGTGAATTGACGCCTGTGTACTTCGGTACCGCATTAGGTAACTTCGGCGTTGATCATATGCTTGATGGCCTGACTGAGTGGGCTCCGGCACCAATGCCGCGTGACGCCAATGAGCGTAAAGTTGAGGCGTCAGAAGAGAACTTCAGTGGATTTGTGTTTAAAATCCAAGCCAATATGGACCCGAAACACCGTGACCGCATCGCCTTTATGCGTATCGTGTCGGGGACATACAAGCAAGGTATGAAGATGAACCACGTTCGTCTTGGTAAGCAAGTGAACATCTCTGATGCGGTGACGTTCATGGCGGGCGATCGTTCTCGCGCTGAAAACGCCTACGCAGGTGACATCATCGGTCTCCATAACCACGGCACCATCCAGATTGGTGATACCTTTACTCAAGGTGAAGCACTGAAGTTCTCGGGTATTCCAAACTTCGCTCCTGAGTTGTTCCGTCGTATTCGCTTGAAAGATCCTCTTAAGCAAAAGCAGTTGCTCAAAGGCTTAGTGCAGCTTTCAGAAGAAGGGGCCGTGCAGGTATTTAGACCTTTGCAGAACAACGACTTGATTGTAGGCGCCGTCGGTGTCCTTCAGTTTGATGTGGTGGTTGCGCGCTTGAAAGCGGAATACAACGTGGAAGCGATTTACGAAGGGGTTAACGTGGCGACTGCACGTTGGGTTGAGTGTGAAGATGGTAAGAAGCTCGACGAGTTCCAGCGCAAGAACCAAGTCAACTTAGCCCTCGATGGCGGTGACAACTTAACTTACATCGCACCAACCATGGTTAATCTGAACCTGGCCAAAGAGCGCTTCCCGGATGTTGAGTTCCATGCCACTCGTGAACACTAATACCACGCCTTGAGACTGGAAAAAGTCGCTGAGGTAATCAGCGTCTTTCATCGCGCAGAGCCTTGAAGGCAGACGATAAAAAAGGGTTGATGCATACACATCAACCCTTTTTCCGTATATCTAAGCGATAGCCTTACTTTTTCTTGCTGGCGCTCTTTTTCTTCGTTTTAGTCAGGCTTTTCTTCTTGTCGTCTTTTTTCTTGTTCTTTTTCTTAAACACCGGTTTTTTGTGTTTTGGACGTAATTCTTTAATAAAGCGCTCTTTGATCTCTTCTTTCACGTAGCGAGCGACGCGATCCATCATGGGTTGATCGTGCGCTTCTACCAGTGAGACTGCGTTGCCTTTCTTGCCTGCACGTGCGGTACGGCCAATGCGGTGCAGGTAAACATCTGCGCTGCGTGGCAAGTCAAAGTTGATCACATGGCTGACATCCGGAAGGTCAATACCACGCGCGGCGACGTCGGTGGCGAGCAGTACGTTGACCGTGCCATCGCGGAATCGCGCAATGGCGTTGTTGCGGCGATCTTGTGGCATTTCGCCTTGGATCCACGCACAAGGGATCTGCGCTTTTTCCAGTTCGCCACGTAAGTCCGCCAAACGTTCGCGGGTTTTTAAGAAGATGATGCTACGTTGAGCTTGCTCGGTGATAATGGTTTTGAGTAGCGCTAGTTTGTGCTCCATATCATCCGCACGGTGATACCACTGAGCGATTTTCTTACGTTCGCGGCGTGATGGCTCGGCATCAATTTCTGCTGGATTCGTCAATAGATCAGTAGTGAAACCTTCCACACCTCGGCCTTCGAGCGTGGCAGAAAAGAGCAGAGTTTGTTTACGCCAACGACATTCATTTGAAAGGCGGTCAACCGTTGGACCAAAGCCCATGTCGAGCATTCGGTCAGCTTCATCGAGGATTAACCATTCAATTGCTCGACAATCAAATCGCTCCGCATTGATGTATTCCATTAAGCGGCCCGGGGTTGCCACAACGATATCTTGGGTCTTTTTCAAAATGTCGGCGTGCTCTTCATATTGAACGCCACCAGTAATGGTGAAGATGTTGAGATTGGTGTTTTTTGCTAAAGCGCGCGCTTGATCTGCCACTTGCATTGCCAGTTCACGTGTCGGCGTTAAGATCAGCACGCGTGCAGGCCCAGGTTTACGGCGTGGGAAATCTTGCAAATATTGCAGAGCGGGTAGCACGAACGCCGCTGTTTTACCTGTTCCTGTGGGCGCAGACGCGAGAATATCTCGACCATCAAGGGCGTGTGGAATTGCTTCCGCCTGAATCTGGGTTGGGCGGCTGTAACCCATCTCTTCGATGGCTTCGAGTAGATTGTTGTCTAGCTCAAGTTCGGCAAAATTTTTGATCACTCTGGTCTCTCCACAAGCGCACGAAATGGTTTTTATCCCTCTATTTTGGCCTCAGGGATAACAAAGGTCGCATAGTATAGTGTCTTTGGTGATAAGGATCACACCTTAATTACGGCATCTTTAAATAAAACGCTCTCGTCAGGGAGACAAAATCTTCGCTGTACTCAGCTCCGTCATGGATCAGCAGTGATTGAGACTGGCACTCACCTGCGGTGTGTTGCAGTTCAAACATCAGGCGACTGACGGGTTTAGTGGCTGTGGTGCGTACTTCACACCGCCTTCTTAACGACCAACCCATATTCTGCGCTAACTCGATAAACGCTTCCCCTTCCACTTGAGGCAAGATGAAACTGGCGGTGCCAAGAGGCGCGAGCAGTTGCTGACATCGTCGCAATAAAGGTTCGTGTGCCAATGTATCGGCATGCCTTGCGATGGCGCGAGCGGGCGCTTTGGCAGACTCGCCAGTGGTGAAATAGGGCGGATTACAAATAATCGCGTCAAAAGAGTCTGGGAGTTCGGCGCTGAGGATATCACCTTGAAGAAGACGTAATCTGCTGTTCCACGGACTGGCGCTGAAATTACTTTGAGCGGCGCAAATGGCGTGATGGTCAATATCTATCGCGCATATCTGTGCATCTGGGTTGCGCTGAGCGCACATCAAGGCTAATAGCCCCGTTCCAGTGCCGATATCGAGTATTTGATGTGCGTGCTCTATCTGCGCCCACGCGCCGAGCATGACACCATCGGTACTGACCGGCATCCCCGATTGTCCAGACTGAATAGAAAACTGTTTAAATGAAAACGCTTTAGTGGCTTTGATGGTCATTGGAATCTTATGTTGTCATTGAATGTTATGGTGGTGACTTCAGTGGTTGTTAATGATGTGTATGGTTTTTCGTTCTTCTTGCTGCGGTGCTGCTGGTGATTTTGATTGGTATTAAAATCCAATTTTTACTCTTCAACTAGTGATTACTGCTGTATATCTGAGTGTACTCTAAATTTATATGGTGTTTTTCGCCATTCGGTTGCGAAAGCGACACGGTTTGTTCATCATGCGCGCCTTATTTTAAAGATGGAGTGGGTCAATGACATCACTCTCCATTCACAACATCGATATCTCCCATCAGGTTATGGGGTAGCCGAGTTTACTCGATACTGCCGTCATAGTCGCATTGGGAATAGAAGTATAAGAAGGTTCTCTCGTGAATCAGAGTTTAAAAATCACAGATATTCTTGCGCTCGGCTTCATGCTGTTCGCGTTTTTTTTAGGTGCGGGTAACATCATCTTTCCACCGATTGCCGGTCAGTTTGCAGGCGACAATGTGTTCCCTGCAATGATGGGTTTTCTCGCGACGGCTGTCGGTTTGCCACTGGCAACGATCATTGCGATCGCCGTAGCCGGTGGTTCATGGGATCATCTGACAGAGCATTTGCCAAAGCGCGCTGCTGTGGTGATGGCGGTACTGATTTTCGTCATTATCGGCCCAGCGTTCGCGGCTCCTCGTACTGGTTTGGTTGCCTACGAGATGGCGATCAAACCCTTCTTGGCTGACGCCG
Organism: Vibrio sp. R10-SG3-ISO3; assembly: GCF_059834225.1. Classification (NCBI taxonomy): domain Bacteria; kingdom Pseudomonadati; phylum Pseudomonadota; class Gammaproteobacteria; order Vibrionales; family Vibrionaceae; genus Vibrio; species Vibrio sp. R10-SG3-ISO3. Next base: position 73,309 of record NZ_JCBDHE010000026.1, read on the forward strand.
CGCAAATGCAGTTGACCATGTTCTCCATTCTCTTTTTTGCGGTTGCGGTGTTCTTTGCTTGGTCTCAAGGCAAACTGATTGATGTGATTGGTAAAGTGCTGACGCCGGCGCTGTTTATTGGCCTGATTGTCTTGGCCGGTGCGGTCTTTATTGCTCCTCAAGGCGAGATTTTAGCGGCGCAAGGTGAGTATTTAACTCACCCATTGCAAAAAGGATTTCTGGAAGGCTATAACACCATGGATACCTTTGGCGCCTTGATGTTTGGGGTGTTGATTGTTGATGCGCTGCGCCAAAAAGGCATCACTTCACAAAAAGCGACCTCAAAATACCTGATCAGTGCAGCCTGCATTGCCGCTGTGGGACTTGCGTTTGTTTATATCTCACTCTTCTACCTCGGCGCGACCAGTTCTGCAGTTGCAGCAGGAGCGGACAATGGTGGTGTAGTGTTAAGCTTGTATGTTCAAGCGCTGTTTGGTCCGTACGGTCAAGTGGTTCTCTCTGTCATCGTGTTGCTGGCGTGTTTGACGACGGCGATCGGCCTTATCTCTGCGTGTTCTGACTATTTCAGCTCGCTCACTCCGCTCTCTTATAAGCAGTGGGTGATCATTAATGGTGTGGCGTGTGCTGTGGTGGCGAACGTCGGCCTGGCACAACTGATTGCCCTTTCAGTACCTGTGCTGTTTGCGCTATACCCGGTTGCTATTGCTCTGATTGCGTTGACCTTTATGCGTAGCAAGCTCGCGAATCCAGCTATGGCATATCGTGTGGTGATTCTTGTTGCTTTGCTGTTTGCGCTTATTGATGCCGCTAAGGTGGCTGGATTGGATATGTCAGCACTGAGCATGTTGCCGCTTTTTGATGTCGGCATGGGCTGGTTGCTGCCAACGGCGGCGACGATGGTGTGCATGATGTTCATCGGCCAATCTGAGCAAACGTCACTGGCACAAGACAACGCCTAACCGCTCGTATTTCTTTGCGCTGAATCCCTTGTCATACCCTGTGTGACAAGGGATTGTTGTTTCTGGTCCAGTGCCAGTCCTGTTCAAAAAATTCCTGTATCTTCGTCACACTTTTCAGTACAATTCTTCGGTTAAATTCTACTCATCAATGTTGAGCAAACATGTTTGAAATCAATCCAATTAAAAACCGCTTACAGGACGTGTCTCAGCGCACTTTAGTCCTGAGGGGGTATCTTTGACTATGACGCCAAAAAAGAGCGTCTAGAAGAAGTCAACGCAGAACTGGAACAACCAGATGTCTGGAACGAACCTGAGCGCGCACAAGCGTTAGGTAAAGAGCGTGCGGCGTTAGAAGCTGTCGTGGAAACCATTGATCAGCTCGACCAAGGGGTTGAAGACGTTGATGGTTTACTTGAGCTTGCGGTCGAAGAAGACGATCAAGAAACTTTCGATGAAATCGAGCCCGAGCTTGCGGAACTAGAAGCGAAGCTTGAACAGCTTGAATTCCGTCGTATGTTCTCTGGCGATCACGATGCGTCTGATTGCTATATCGACCTGCAATCTGGCTCGGGCGGTACCGAAGCGCAAGACTGGACGTCGATGATGCTGCGTATGTACTTGCGTTGGGCAGAAGCCAAAGGCTTCAAAACCGAAGTGATCGAAGTGTCAGAGGGTGAAGTGGCGGGCTTGAAAGGCGCGACGGTGAAAATCTCTGGCGAGTATGCCTATGGTTGGCTTCGCACCGAAACTGGCGTGCATCGTCTAGTCCGTAAATCACCGTTTGACTCTAGCGGCCGCCGCCATACTTCGTTTGCTTCTGCGTTTATCTACCCAGAGATTGATGACAACATCGATATCGACATTAACCCTGCGGATTTGCGCATTGACGTGTACCGTGCGTCCGGCGCGGGTGGTCAGCACGTTAACACCACCGAATCGGCGGTACGTATTACTCACGTACCCACCAACACGGTCGTGCAATGTCAGAACGATCGCTCTCAGCACAAGAACAAAGATCAGGCGATGAAGCAGTTGCGCGCTAAGCTCTTTGAACTTGAGATTCAAAAGCAGAATGCAGAGAAGCAGGCCAACGAAGACGCGAAGTCTGACATTGGTTGGGGCAGCCAGATTCGTTCTTACGTCCTAGATGACTCGCGCATTAAAGATCTGCGTACCGGGGTAGAAAACCGCAATACACAAGCGGTACTGGATGGCGATCTAGACAAATTTATTGAAGCTAGCCTGAAATCAGGCCTGTAAGCTTTTCACCGACACTCAGAAACGAAACAGGATACATCGAAAATGACTGATGCTGTTCAAAACGAAAATCAACAAGACGTCCTTTCACCTGAAGAAAACAAGCTGATTGCTGAGCGCCGCGCGAAGCTGGACGCTATCCGCAAGAGCTGCAAGGCAAATGGCCATCCTAATGACTTCCGTCGTGATGCACTAGCGGGCGATCTACAAAAAGAGTTCGGTGAGAAGAGCAAGGAAGAGCTAGAAGCGCTCAACCACGTGGTGGCGATTGCCGGCCGTATTATGGCTAAGCGTGGTCCGTTCCTTGTGATTCAAGAGACATCTGGCCGTATTCAAGCGTATGCGGCAAAAGACGTACAAAAGCACCTTAAAGAGCAATACCAAGGCTTGGATATCGGTGACATCATCGGTGTCAAAGGTGCGCTGCATAAATCCGGTAAAGGCGATCTTTACGTAAATATGGAAGAGTACGAATTGCTGACCAAGGCGCTTCGTCCACTGCCAGAGAAATTCCACGGCCTGACTGACCAAGAGATGCGTTACCGCCAGCGTTACGTTGACCTGATTGTCAATGAAGATTCACGCCAAGCGTTTATCATTCGCTCTAAACTTGTTTCTGCGATCCGGAACTTCATGAGCTCAAAAGGCTACCTCGAAGTAGAAACGCCAATGATGCACGTCATCCCTGGTGGTGCGACCGCTCGTCCATTCGTGACGCACCACAATGCGTTGGATATCGACATGTACCTACGTGTGGCGCCAGAGCTATACTTGAAGCGTCTCGTTGTGGGCGGTTTTGATCGCGTATTTGAGATCAACCGTAACTTCCGTAACGAAGGTCTATCGCCACGTCACAACCCAGAATTCACCATGATGGAATTCTACCAAGCGTACTCTGACTATAAAGATCTGATGGATCTCACTGAAGAGATGCTCAGCACAGTGGCAATGGATGTTCTTGGTTCTACTTCTATGCCTTACGGTGATGAGACGGTAGAGTTTGGTGGTACGTACGCTCGTATGAGTATGTTTGAAGCTATCAAGCACTACAACCCAGATCACGCTGAGATCCAAGCACTAACAGAAGCGGACTTGCAAGATCGCGAGAAAATGGTCGCGATTGCTAAATCTGTTCATGTTGACGTGGAACCGTTCTGGACGTGTGGTCAGCTACTTGAAGAGATCTTCGGTGAAACGGCTGAACCTCAACTGATTCAGCCAACCTTTATTACCGGTTACCCGGCGGATATTTCGCCTCTGGCTCGCCGTAGCGATGACAATCCGTTCTTTACTGATCGTTTCGAGTTCTTTATTGGCGGCCGTGAAGTGGCGAACGGTTTCTCTGAGCTTAACGATGCAGAAGACCAAGACGCACGCTTTAAAGCGCAAGTGGACGCGAAAGATGCTGGTGACGATGAAGCCATGTATTACGATGCAGACTACATCACGGCACTTGAGCACGGCTTGCCACCCACAGCGGGCCAAGGGATTGGTATTGATCGCCTAGCGATGCTGTTTACCAACACGCACACGATTCGTGACGTGATTCTGTTCCCAGCCATGCGTCCGCAAGCGCAATCTTAATCGGATACGCGATTGACGGTAAAAACCACCTTCGGGTGGTTTTTTTATGTCTGGCTAAGGTGAAAAGAGAAAGAGTAATAAATTATGTGAATGTTTTTTAGATCTGTATCTCAAGCTCATATGTAAGATGTGGCATTATCTGAATAGTCTTAACATTAAGACAGACACTCTGCGAGAGTCTCTATAATGTAACTAACCAGTGTCGCATTTTCGATGAGTGGGTGTTATTTGAATGGTCTTAAGGGGTGAGATTGTTCCTCTTATATATTTGCCATCCAGCCTTACTCACCGCTGGCGAAACCGCCGATAGCAGTGGCACAGTAGTAGAATAATAGTGATAAGGAATAGCGTCATGGGAAATCAATTCCGCATGGATTCCGTTCCGGGATCGTTAGTGGTCGTAGGAGGAACGTATGAGCCCTGGTTGTCAGTGCTGGAACAAGTTGGCTGGCGGTGTACCCAAGTCGCGGATTTAAGAAAAGCCGATAGTCTGTTCAACGAAACCGGACCTTGTATCGGTATTGTCGATTTAAGTCATGATGAGTTTAGTCTCAATGGCATTGCGAATTTGGTGAGTAATCATAAGCAGGTACGTTGGCTCGCCTTTATTCGTGAGTCACAGCTGAGCTCCGACACCATCTGTCAGTTTATCGTCAACTTCTGTATTGATTTTTTCACCGCTCCGATCCCTGATGCGCAACTGCTCAGCACCATAGGTCACCAGTTAGGGATGCTTAAGCTTGAGCAGAAGGTATGGCCTTACTACGGCAACAATAGTGATATGGGGCTGATTGGTGACTCTATTCCAGTCAAACGCCTACGCGATCAGATTAAACGCATCGGGCCTACCGATGTCAGCATTCTGATTTACGGTGAAAGTGGTACGGGCAAAGAAACGGTGGCCAGAGCGGTACACAAGACCTCCTCAAGAGCCAACAAAGAGTTTGTTTCCGTCAATTGTCGAGCCATGTCGGAGAGTCGGATTGAAAGCGATCTGTTTGGTCTTCAACGTCATGACAGTGATGAGCCTTGTTTGCTGGAAAAAGCCCATGGCGGAACCGTGTTGTTGAACGACATTCTCACCTTGCCCAAATCTCAGCAAGTGAACTTACTGCGATTCTTGCAAGAGGGGACGATAGAAACCAGAGAGGGCCCAAAAGAAGTCGATGTGAGGATTCTTGCGGCGAACTCAGCGGATATTGAGAAAGCTTTGATTGATGGAGACTTCAATGAGGAGCTTTATCATTACATCAATGTGCTGCGTATCAACGTTCCGAGTTTAAAAGAGCGTGCTGGGGACATTGCGATTTTGGCGCGTCATTTCTTGCAGGAGTACTCTAAGGAATACAACGCCCAAGCGCGCAGTTTTACTGAAGAGGCGTTGCGAGAGCTCACTCGTTACCATTGGCCTGGTAACGTGCGGGAGCTGATGAACCAGATTAAGCGCGTGGTGCTGATGTCCGACAGTGTGATGCTAGACGATCAGCAATTGGATCTCCCTAAACGCACCGACGGTAAACGAAGTTTGAAAAGTATCCGTGAGCGAAGTGAGCGCGATGCGCTGTTGTTGGTGCTTGAATCCCATTCGGGACAAGTGTCGATGGCGGCCAAAGAATTGGGTGTATCGCGTGCCACTATGTATCGTTTGTTAAACAAACATAATTTGATCAGTGACGCGACTGTTTAATTGATTGTTTTGTAAATAAAAAGCCATGCTTCGATTGCATGGCTTTTTGCTATTGGCTCAACAGGATCTGCCATCTATAAGATATTCACAGTTTGAATATCTTATATTCAGGGAGAATAAAAACATGATTCAGTTGAAAAACGTGTTTTTAACTTTCCATTAATAAATCGGTTGATTAATCATCCTTGGTGGTTAGAATTTAACCATGAGCTCAACGCTCTACACACCCAACGGATTCTTTATTTTTGCTAGGAGGCGCACAATGACACATTTCATCATGACACCCGTGTTTACCCTTTGTGCCTCTGACGCCGTTAGCGCCGCGATGATCATGACAGATTGGTCTCACACCCTATCTATGTCTGATATCGCCCGAAAACCGGCCCGCACACAATAACGTATCCGTATCCTTTTTCTTTTAATTGGCTGCGGAAATGCAGCGAATTAAAAGTGATGGATCACACGACTCTTTCCTCATTTTTGCTTCCATGTGTTTCCCCAGCAACGTTTAGACTGGAGATTTCTCATGAGTCATTCTGTATATCTAAAACTTGCCACCCTACTTGTTAAAGCGGACTTGAGCCGAGAAGAGCGAGCTTGGAAACGAAAAATCAGACGCAGTGCGCACCACATCCCATGGGAGAACGCGCACCTGCTAAGAGATATTGGTTTGGAAAGCGATGGTCGTCCGATTGGCCTCAGTGAACCTGCCCACGTCAAAGCCGAGCGCCGTATTCGTCATCTTCGTCGTGTGCTGAGTACGCGAATACCGACGTAACGTTAGGGGCTGGTGTTGATGACCGTCAGCCCCTAAAACTGAGCAAAAAACCGACCGTGAAGGTCGGTTTTTACGTTTGTACGCCAGTGTGGTGAATACGCCCTTATGGGCAAGGGTTGGAATATTGAATACCAATCGCTTGCAAGCCATCAAGCAGTTCAGGGCTTAAAGTGATATCGAGACTGTCAATATTGGATTTCAACTGTGTCAGGCTGGTGGCACCGATAATATTGGAGGCGACAAACGGTCTTTGATTGACGAAAGCCAATGCCATCTGCGCGGGATCCAGCCCATGTTCACGCGCCAGCGAGACGTACGCCTGTGTGGCGGCGATCCCTTGTGGCGTAAAGTAGCGCACAAAGCGTTCGTACAAGCTGCAACGGGCGCCTGTGGGTTTGGCACCATCAAGGTATTTACCACTCAAACAGCCAAAGGCGAGCGGGGAATAGGCCAGAAGTTGCACGCCTTCGAAATGGCTGATTTCAGAAAGCCCGACTTCAAAGCTGCGATTAAGTAAATTGTAGGGGTTTTGAATCGAAACGATCCGTGGCAACTCATGCTTCTCTGCGAGTTTGAGCAGCGACATCACTCCCCAAGGAGTTTCGTTAGAGACGCCGATATAGCGTACTTTTCCTGCACGGACCAATTCCGCCAAGGCTTCTAGGGTTTCGATCAGGGTGACTTCCTGCTGCTGATCCGGATAAGGATAATTAAGCTGACCGAAACAGTTCGTCTGACGCTGAGGCCAGTGGATTTGATACAGGTCGACATAGTCGGTTTGCAAACGCTGCAAGCTATCATCAATGGCTTGGTGAATGTTACGCCAGTCGAGCCTCATGTTGTCACGGATATAAGGCACGCTACGTGGACCGGCGACTTT
>NZ_JCBDHE010000027.1:0-32556 GCF_059834225.1 Vibrio sp. R10-SG3-ISO3
AGAAGTCCTAAGCTTCGACGAAGTGTGGAACAGCCTAGACCACTTCATGGATTGGCTAGCTAAGCAGTATGTAGCTGCACTAAACGCAATCCACTTCATGCACGACAAGTACTCTTACGAGTCTGCACTGATGGCGCTACACGATCGTGACGTGTACCGTACTATGGCTTGTGGTATCGCGGGTCTATCTATCGCGGCTGACTCACTATCTGCAATCAAGTACGCGAAAGTGAAACCAATCCGTGACGAAGATGGCGTAGCGATCGACTTCGAAATCGAAGGCGACTACCCCAAATTCGGTAACAACGATTCACGCGTTGATGACATCGCTTGTGAGCTTGTTGAAGTGTTCATGAACAAGATCCGTAAGCTTAAGACTTACCGTGATGCCGTTCCTACTCAGTCTATCCTTACTATCACTTCTAACGTTGTGTACGGTAAGAAGACAGGTAACACGCCAGATGGTCGTCGCGCAGGTGCTCCGTTTGCTCCAGGTGCAAACCCAATGCACGGTCGTGATGAGAAAGGAGCGGTCGCATCTCTAACATCTGTAGGTAAACTGCCGTTTGCTCACGCGAAAGATGGTATCTCTTACACCTTCTCTATCGTGCCTAACGCACTAGGTAAAGACGAAGGTTCACAGCGCGCTAACCTTGCAGGTCTAATGGATGGTTACTTCCACCATGAAGCGGGCATCGAAGGTGGTCAGCACTTGAACGTGAACGTTCTTAACCGTGACACTCTAGAAGACGCAGTTAAGCACCCTGAGAAATACCCTCAGCTAACTATCCGTGTTTCTGGTTACGCTGTACGCTTTAACTCTCTAACTGCAGAGCAACAAGCTGACGTAATCGCACGTACATTTACAGAATCTCTATAAGAGACGCTGTTGAATGATTGATGCAGCCCCGCCTAGTGCGGGGCTGCATTTTTTGTACTTATCGTTCCTCGGTAAGCTTTAGAGTTTGCGCACATTTCCCCACATCAATCAGTGAATTCCTATAGTGGCCTTAGCGAATTGCGGTACTATCATCTGCACTATTCGTCAAAACAGAACACTATGGCTCGCTCTTCCTATCTCCCTTTTTCGTTGCTTCTTCTCTCCACCACTGCACTGGCTTCAGAGCAGTCAACCCTCGCCTTTTCACTCGACAACGACGGGGTATTTGGTGTTGATCAAGACTATACCAATGGCATTTTCCTCACTTACACCTCCGCAGGGATTCGCCCGCCTTCGTGGGTCGGGCCGCTAAGTTTGTCTTTTTGGGGCGCCGCCTCTTTGGACAAATGGGAAGTTACCCTAGCTCACAAAATGTATACGCCATCGGATATTGAAGCCGTTGAGCCCCTACAAAACGATCGCCCTTATGCGGGTTATCTTCACACCGAGTTCAATTACATCAGTCTCCATCCAATGCAAGCTCAGCGCTTTAACCTGACCTTGGGCACCGTGGGTGAAAACTCACTGTCGGAAGAGGCACAAAAATTCGTCCACAGCATCACGGGCTCTGATGATCCTAACGGTTGGGCAAACCAAGTGGATGAAGGGTTTGCTGGGAGTGTCGGTTACCTGACCCACATCAACCTATGGCGCGAGCCGCTGTTGGCTAACACCGAGTGGGAAGTATCGAGCGTTTCAGAAGCCAACGTCGGTGATTTTCGTAGTGATGTGTCAACCGGTGTCATGCTGCGTTGGGGACAAGATCTATCGGGCAGCTTAGGGGCTGCCAATATTGACAATGAGAATCCATTTCGCGCTGGTATGCTGGGTGGGTCAAAGCAGGGATGGTTTGTTTTTGCCGGCATTGAAGCTCGCTACCGCTTCAATGACATCACCATTGAAGGGGATAGACCAGGCATCCGTCATAATCCCGATGTTAGCGATCCATCGCTATACGATGTCACCTTAGACAAGGTGCAAGCGACCGCCGTTGCTGGCGTTGCCTGGTATAATCAGAGCTTTGGCGCGACCTTAGCGACCACCGTCAAAACCCCCGATTATAAAGAAGCCCCCGATTCCATCTACGGCGCCGGGGGCATCAATTTCTACACGTTTTTCTAGCGTCAGACGGTAAAGCGTTGGCAGTCTTGGTTTAGGCTGCTGGCGCGCTCTTCTACCACCTGACTGACGGATTTGAGCTGGGCGTTATTTTCTTCTAACTCTTTCATCGCCGAAGAGATTTGCGTCATGCTGTCGGCCATCGATTGACTGGTGGTCGCCAACTCTTTGATGGATGAGAAAATCACCTCTGTTTGATGCGATGCTTCGTCGGCTTTTTCGGTAATAGTGCGTAGTGCTGTCATCGCTTCATGACCTCGCTGCTGGCCCGACTGCATCGTCACTTCCGATTTCCCTATATATTGAATCACCTCTGCGCTCTCTTTTTTCATCGTATCGATGGTTTCCGAGATCTCACCCACCGCGTCCACAGTTCGCACTGCTAAGCTGCGCACTTCATCGGCGACCACCGCAAAGCCGCGACCTTGCTCGCCCGCTCGAGCCGCTTCTATCGCTGCATTAAGCGCCAAGAGGTTAGTTTGCTCCGCGATACCGTTAATGATCACCATTACAGAGTCAACTTTCGAGGAGGCTTCCTCAAGTTGTTTAATATGGCTGGCCGCCGAGGTCAAAATGCCGCCGACTTCCTCTAGGGACCCAATCGCGGCTCGAATGACCTGCGCCCCCTCTTCGGCCGCTTGATTGGACTGACGACTTAAATCCGAGACAAACTCCAATGAATTGGACACTTCGTGGGTCGTCACGCTCACTTCTTCCGTGGCAGAGGCGAGCAACTGCGTCTGGCCCAATACTTCGCTTTGGTGGTGGGCGAGTAAATCCAAGCCCTGGTTCAACTCAGCAGCGTTACCGGATAACGCATCGCTGTTACTTTGCACCGCTTTCACCAACGAGCCGAGATTTTCACAACTTTCATTGATACTGCTCGCCAGTTGGTTGAATTCATCTTTTGGGTTATTCGTGAGAGCCATTCGACTCGACAAATCCCCTTTAGAAAGCTTGCGCAAAATCTTCTGTGTCGTATTCACCAAGCGAGATTGCGACGAGCTCTGCAAGACAAAGATAAGAATGGTAAATAACGCCAATACCACGCACGCCGCCATAATCGACCACAAGGTTTGGTCAGAGGTTTTTTCCGCGCTGCTTTGATATCTCATACTCACTCCGCCAAGTTGCGATGTAATGGCGGCAATCAAGTCAGCGAGGCGTTCTTTTGTGGTCAGTAACTGCTGCTCAATCGCACCGGCTTGCTCGGATAGCTCGGCGACACGAATAAAGGTCTCTTTATATTGTTCAATCTCTTTTTCATACAAGTCCAACATCGCATAAACGTTCGACATACTTTCAAAGCTGCCCATCGCGCGATTGAACAGCTTTAAGTTCTCTTCATTGGGTTGCAGCAAATAGTTCTGCTGCGATTTGATCATCGCCTGAAAGTCCGAGTTGAGCGTCACCATACCTGTCTCGGCGATTTTTTGTTCTATGATGGTGGCCAATTGCCCAAGCTCACCCAATTTGCCTTCATCAATAGTGAACCCCAGCTCTTGTTTGATGGTTAACCAAGGCGTGACGGCGGCTTCAAAATCGGCAATGTCCTGCTCAAGCTGTTGGCTCTCTTGGCGAAAACCGAGGGATTGAAGAAAGCCAATGTTGGCCTCCACATCCTGAACGATGGTCTGAATATCCCCTTTCACGCTGTCGACTTGAGCACCGCTCAAATTGTCTAAGTTGCTACTCAGAGTCAGTATTTTTGCTTGAGTTTGATAAATCGAAAGCGAGCCAACCGCAATATCCCCACTGGCGTGGTATTGGCGGCTCATTTCGCTCAATCTGGAAGAGGTAAAAAGTGCCAGTGCAACAAATCCAATCGTCAACACTGCAAGAAAGAGAATCCCTCTCTGTTTTTGTGATAGTGCAAGCCTGTCCATAAAAAGTCCTTTAACATCAGGTGAATGTGTAGAGCACTGACCTGTTGAATTCCACTACTTATTTTGATTTTATTATCATTATTTACTTTTTTATAACATACATTTTAGACGAAAAAAGCACAATTTCGCTATTTATAAAAACTCTCTATTAAATGGCTAATTCACTATATAAACCCTACCATTTGTAATAAAATAACGAACAAATCACTTATAAGAGATGAGCTCATGTCTACAACTGGTCGAATTCATTCTTTCGAATCATGTGGTACTGTTGATGGTCCCGGTATTCGTTTCATTGTGTTTATGCAAGGCTGCCTAATGCGCTGCATGTATTGCCACAACCGAGATACTTGGGATACCCATGATGGGAAAGAAGTGACCGTTGAAGAGATCATCAAAGAAGCGAAAAGTTATCGTCACTTTATGAATGCATCGGGTGGTGGCGTCACCTGCTCAGGTGGTGAAGCCATGCTTCAGCCTGAGTTTGTGCGCGATTTCTTCCGTGCCGCACAAGCCGAAGGCATTCATACCTGCCTGGATACCAATGGCTACATCCGTAAGCACACAGAGGTGATTGATGAGGTACTCGATGCGACCGATTTGGTGATGCTCGATCTGAAACACATGAAAGATGAAATTCACCATGATTTCATCGGCGTCTCCAACAAACGTACCCTCGACTTTGCTCGTTACCTACACAAAATCGGCCAGAAAACCTGGATTCGTTACGTGATTGTCCCGGGTTATACCGACGATGAAGAAGCCGCACACATGCTCGGTGACTTTATCAAGGATATGGACAACATCGAGAAAATCGAACTGCTGCCATACCACAAACTTGGCGCGCACAAATGGGAAGCGCTCGGTCTTGATTACCCCCTTGAAGGTGTCAACCCGCCATCAAAGGAAACCATGGATAAGATTGTTGGCATCCTTGAGCAATATCACTCAAATGTAAAATATTAGTTTTATTTGTTTCCTAATTCAGAAAAAATACCAACCATAACGCAGGCATGGTTGGTATTTTTTTGGGGATAATGTGGCACTCAGTGAACTCTATCTTTGGTTTATCGCTCTCGCCAGTTTCGGGCTGATATGGCGAGATGTTCGCACTGTACTGCTGCCCAAACTGCGCAATGAATCAGGCTTCCAACACTTTACCTTTGCGGTGGTCGCCGCGCTGGCCTTGCTGTGGTCTGCGCAAGCAGGCGTTAAAGCAGGTCTCTCCATTCACTTTCTGGGCTTAACCACATTATCGCTACTCTACGGATGGCGAAGTGCTTACGCCATCGGCCTGTTCACCGCCCTTGCCGTGACTCTGTTTGGCGAATTACCCCTCACGATGCTCCCTAGCTATTTGCTCTTCTCGGTATTGTGTCCAATCGTGATAAGCCACGGGGTGTTTTTAGTCAGTTATCGCTTTTTGCCACGTAATATCTTTGTCTTTATTTTCGTTGCTGGCTTTCTAAACGGCGCCGTCACAGGCAGCGCTCACCTACTCATCAACGCCGTACATCATTGGTGGCTTGGCCCTCACGATTGGCCGACCATCGTCGAACACTATTTGGTCTTCCTACCTCTCCTCGCTTTTCCAGAAGGGCTATTAAACGGTATGGCCGCGGCAATGTTCGCGGTATTCAAACCTGAGTGGCTACGCGTGTTCTCCGATAGAGACTACATTTATAACCACTACCACAAAAAGTAATCGGTAAAAAAGCCCCGTTTTTGTTTAAATCTGATCATTTTTCATCACAAACCTGTGTTGAGATCATGTTTCATCCTGTAATGAACGGATAACCTAAGCACATTAAAAATGTATTAGATTCTTTAAGTGAGGCCAGCATGGAAATGACAAACGCTCAACGTTTGATTCTTTCAAACCAATACTACTTGATGTCACAAATGGACCCAGAAAACGCCGCGAAATACCAGCGTTTGCAGGTGATCGTTGAACGTGGCTACGAGCTACAAATGAACGAGCTGAACAAGAACTTTGGCTGTTTGAGCGAAGCACACTGTCGTGAGATTATCGACATCATGGAAATGTACCATGCCATGCAGGAATCCTACCGCATGCTAGAGGCGCAAGAGCAAAAAGATGTCGACCAACGCCGTCTTACGTTCCTAGGCTTTGACATCGCTTCAGAAGCGCAGCTCGTCAACTATGTGCGTTTCCTAACGGACTCTGAAGGTCTCTACCCACAGTTTGATAAAGGTGATCACTACTTTAATGCGCAGATGCCGATGCTAGAGAAATATCGCCGCATGTTGACCACTTGGCGCAACTGTCCTCGTCAGTACCATCTCTGCGCTAACGAGCTAAAACAGATCTTCCGCGCGTAAGACAAGCACGATACTGCTCTCGCGCAACCAGCGACTAGAGCATAGCGAGACATAGAGAAACAGAAAAGGGGCGCGTACGCCCCTTTTTAGTTGGTTAGCCGATTAGCTCAGCTTAAACATGGCCACTTTCGAGGTGAGCGCTTCCGCATTGGCTTTCACCTGATACGCCTCTTTCGAGCTGGTATCCGCACCTGCCACTAACTGGTCCGCCACATTCTTGATGGACGTGATATTTTGCGTAATCTCACTCGTCACATGCGTTTGCTCTTCTGCCGCAGTGGCGATTTGTGTCGCCATGTCACTGATGAGTGCACCCGCGGTTTTGATTTCTTCCAACGCACTCGCAGCGCGATCCGCGTCTTGTACCGAGTGAGCGGCGAGCGCTGCGCTGCTCTTCATAATCGAAACCGCTTTATTCGTTGTACCTTGCAGTACATCGATGGTGTGTTTGATCTCTTCAGTCGAGGAGTGTGTGCGTTGAGACAACACACGTACTTCATCGGCAACAACGGCAAACCCGCGACCTTGTTCACCTGCACGCGCAGCTTCAATCGCCGCGTTCAACGCAAGTAAGTTGGTCTGCTCAGCGATTCCCTGAATGGTTTGCAACACAGTGGAAATCTCTTGTGCGTGTCTATCCAATTCACTGACAACCAATCCTGCACTATCGAGCTCCGCCGCCAGTTTGTTGATTGAACCTTTGGTATCCGCCACCAGCGCATAACCGTTATCGGTACTTTGCGTCGATTCGTGAGCTGCCTGAGCGGTTTGCTCTGCATGAGAAGCAATTTCATGGGTCGCACTGGCGAGCTGGGTGACCGCAGTGGCCACCATGGTGATCTCTTGCTGTTGCAGGTGAATATCTTTCACTGCATCTTGACCACGTAACGCACTCTGTTCTGATTGATCTTTGAGCTGGTGTGACTGCTCACGGATGTGGCCAATAAGCGACTGCAAGCTACCAACAAAGGTATTAAAGTTATTCGCTAAGCGACCCACCTCGTCTTGTGACTCCACCTTGATACGCTGGGTAAGGTCACCACTCCCGTTTGCAATTTGCTCGAGTGCGTTAGAAACGTTGTTGAGAGGGCGGAATAAGATGTTGCACAACCAGTTAAACAGCGCAACACAGACAATCACGACCACTAAGGTCACCAATAGCTGCCCCCAAACTGCGCTAGTCAGTGGCGCAACAAGGGAATCGTAATTGAGCACGACTACCGTCGACAACTCAGTGCCTTGAATATTGCGTGCAAACAAGACCGATTCTTGACCGTTGATGACTTGCATCGAAACTTGGCTACGTTGCGTTGCTTGCTTAACCGCATCGATATTAAGGCCTAGTTGAGAAATAGGTTTATTGAGCAGTTTGGTATCGGCGTGGACAAAGACGTTGCCTTGCGCGTTGGCAATAAACATGTAGCCTTCACCCGGCAAAATGACATGCTCCATACTAGTGAGGATATCGGTAATTTCAACATCCGCGCCCAACACCACTTGTTCGCCATGCAGCGTCAACGCCTTACCCAGCGACACCACGTTCGCGCCGGTTGCCGCAGCGACGGTAGGATTATCCATAAACACTTTCGATGGCTGCTTTACTGCGTTCTGATACCAACCCCATTTGCGCGGGTCATTATTACCCGGCGGCAGTACCACTCCATTGGCGTTGTCCTGCGAACCATCGGCGTAGGCGAGAAAAACGTTGTCAAACGCCGCGGAGTCACGCAACTGCTTGAGATGGGTCACAATGGCGCCCTTCTCCGACTCTTGAGATAAAGACGTCAGGGCTCGCCCCTTCGACCCTATCCAGTCTGTCACGTACTGATTGTAAGATGAGACGGTACTCTCTAGGCGCTGCTCGACCTCAAAATCCAACCGTTCCAATGAGGAACGAAAAGAGATCGCTTCCACCAAGAGCCCCCCGACTACAATGGCAACACTCGCTGAAATCGCGAGTTTATTTTTTAACGAAATTTTATTGAACATATAGCAGTTACTTTCATTCTAATGTGATTGCGATGGGATCATCTCAGTCATTATATTTTGCGCATAGAAATAAATCATGACGCACGTCGAAAGCCTTGAAAAAAGTGTTTTGTTTGTGGAAGCGAGCGCACTCTTTTTGTTTTAATTTGCTGCCTTCATCACAAGGTTGACACTCAAGAGCGGCTAACGCTCTGTTTAGATGGTGAGTTTTACCAGCGCTTTTCCTGACGCATTCCCCTCATCGATAGGTCGTAAATATTAATGATTCACGCCTTGATTATTTCACCACTTTGGACTTGTCGGAAAAGAGAGCGGCTGAATCTGCCCAAAATCACAATTTGCAATTAAACACATATTTTTTAAGCAGAATTCCAAATACGGGCTAGTCTTATAGGAAGAGAGGAAACGCTTTTCAATGCGGGTTTAATGTCATTTTGACAGGTTCAGAGGGGATTTCATTATGAGTATTTTCGACCATTTCCAAGCACGCTACGAAGCCTCCAAGGATGAGGAGTTATCACTGCAAGAATTCCTTAGCCTGTGTAAGGACGACAAAAGTGCTTACGCAAACGCGGCTGAACGTCTATTGATGGCTATTGGTGAGCCACAAGTAATCGATACAGCGAAAGACCCCCGTCTCAGCCGTATTTTCTCCAACCGGATGATTTCTCGTTATGAAACATTCAAAGATTTTTACGGTATGGAGGAAGCCATCGAGCAAATCGTCTCCTACCTCAAGCATGCGGCGCAAGGTCTCGAAGAGCGCAAACAGATTCTTTACCTACTCGGCCCTGTGGGCGGTGGTAAATCGTCACTCGCGGAGAAACTTAAAGCCTTGATGCAACAGATGCCCATTTACGTACTCTCTGCCAACGGTGTCCGTAGCCCAGTCAACGACCATCCATTCTGTCTGTTTGACGTCAATGAAGATGGTGAGCTTCTGAAAAAAGAGTATGGCATCGAAAACCGCTACCTACGCTCCATCATGTCGCCTTGGGCAGCCAAGCGCCTACATGAATTCGGCGGTGACATCTCCAAATTTAAAGTTGTGAAAGTGCGCCCATCCATTTTGGACCAACGTGCGATTGCCAAAACTGAGCCCGGCGATGAAAACAACCAAGACATTTCATCACTGGTCGGTAAAGTCGATATTCGTCAGTTAGAACACTTCTCCCAAGACGATCCCGATGCTTACAGCTATTCCGGTGCCTTGTGTCGTGCAAACCAAGGCTTAATGGAATTCGTTGAGATGTTTAAAGCGCCAATCAAAGTGCTTCACCCGCTGCTTACCGCAACGCAAGAAGGCAACTATAACGGTACTGAGGGGCTATCTGCGCTGCCGTTTGATGGCATGATTCTCGCGCACTCCAACGAATCCGAATGGCAGACCTTCCGCAATAACAAAAACAATGAGGCGTTCTTAGACCGTGTCTACATTGTCAAAGTTCCTTACTGTCTGCGCGTGTCTGAAGAGGTGAAAATCTACCAGAAACTGCTTGATCACTCCGAGCTTGCCAAAGCACCGTGCTCACCCAGCACGCTCGAATTGCTATCACAGTTCAGTATTCTATCGCGCCTCAAAGAGCCAGAGAACTCGTCTATTTTCTCAAAAATGCGCGTCTACGACGGGGAAACCCTTAAAGACACTGATCCGAAAGCAAAAAGCTATCAGGAATACCGTGACTTCGCCGGTGTTGATGAGGGGATGTCTGGTCTCTCGACCCGTTTTGCGTTCAAGATCCTCTCGCGCGTGTTCAACTTCGACAGCGCGGAAGTCGCTGCGAACCCTGTTCACCTCTTCTATGTGATTGAGCAGCAAATTGAGCGTGAGCAGTTCCCTCAAGAGACCGCTGAGCGATACCTTGAGTTCTTGAAAGGTTACTTAGTACCACGCTACGTCGAATTTATCGGCAAAGAGATCCAGACCGCCTATCTCGAGTCTTACTCGGAGTACGGTCAAAACATCTTTGATCGCTACGTGACCTATGCTGATTTCTGGATTCAAGACCAAGAGTACCGCGACCCTGAAACCGGCCAATTGTTTGACCGCTCAGCGCTCAATAACGAACTGGAGAAAATTGAGAAGACGGCAGGCATCAGTAATCCAAAAGATTTCCGTAATGAGATCGTGAACTTCGTGCTCCGCGCTCGCGCCAACAACGAAGGTAAAAATCCGGTCTGGACGAGCTACGAGAAACTTCGCACCGTTATCGAGAAGAAAATGTTCTCTAACACCGAAGAGTTGCTCCCTGTCATTTCGTTTAACGCTAAAACCTCTTCTGAAGATCAGAAGAAACACGACGACTTTGTCGCTCGTATGATGGAAAAAGGCTATACCGAACGCCAAGTTCGTTTGCTTTCTGAGTGGTATCTACGCGTACGTAAATCGTCTTAAGCACATCGCCCCTTGGTGATTCAATCCAAGGGGCGTATTGACGACGTTAACGCAATTGAGGGGGAACTCATGGCGCAATTTATTGACCGACGACTGAACGGTAAGAATAAAAGCGCGGTAAACCGCCAGCGCTTTATTCGCCGTCATAAAGAGCAGATCAAAGAGTCCGTAGCAGATGCCGTGAATCGACGTTCTATTACGAATACGGACTCTGGTGAAGACGTCTCTATTCCACACAAAGACATCAGCGAACCTGTGTTTCATCAAGGTAAAGGGGGATTGAAAAAACGCGTTCACCCAGGTAACGATCAATTTATCACCGGCGATAAAATCGAGCGCCCGAAAGGGGGTGGTCAAGGCGGCGGTTCAGGAGAAGGTGAAGCCAGTCCCGACGGCGAAGGCCAAGACGATTTTGTGTTTCAAATCTCCAAAGATGAGTATCTTGATATTCTGTTTGAGGATTTGGAACTACCAAACCTTGAAAAAAACCAAATCAACAAAATCACCGAATGGAAAACCCATCGCGCAGGCTATCAAACCGCTGGTGTTCCCGCCAACATCGCGATTGTGAAATCTTTGCAGCAATCCCTTGCTCGCCGTACAGCCATGACCGCGGGCAAACGTCGCATGCTAAGAGAGCTCGAAGCGGCGCTCGATGAAGTCAAGATGAGTGAGCCTGCCCAGCTGCTTGAAGAGAAGCGCCTGCAGGACGAAATCGCCGCACTGCGTAAAAAAATCGACACCGTGCCCTTTATCGATACCTTTGATCTTCGCTTCAAAAATTACGAACGACGTCCGATTCCATCTAGCCAAGCGGTGATGTTCTGTTTGATGGATGTGTCAGGCTCGATGGACCAAGCCACCAAAGACATTGCCAAACGCTTTTATGTGCTGCTCTACCTGTTCTTGACTCGCACCTATGAAAACGTCGAAGTGGTCTTTATCCGTCACCACACCCAAGCCAAAGAAGTGGATGAACACGAGTTCTTCTATTCGCAAGAGACCGGCGGCACCATCGTGTCTAGTGCGTTGAAGCTGATGGACGAGATCATCAAAGACCGATTCCCAACCGCTGAATGGAACATTTATGCCGCGCAAGCATCGGATGGCGATAACTGGGCAGACGACTCACCTCGCTGTCGAGAATTGCTCACCAAACAGTTATTACCTGAGTGTCAGTACTATTCGTACATTGAAATAACTCGCCGTTCACACCAAACGCTTTGGCACGAATATGAGAAGCTGGAAAACAGCTTTGACAACTTTGCGATGAAGAACATTCGCAGCGTCGAAGATATCTTCCCGGTGTTTAGAGAGTTGTTTCGCAAAGAGCATGCATAGGGAGGCGCTATGACGACGAAAGCAAAAAAGTGTGCCAAATCAAACGCAAATAGACTGCCCGATGGTCCTGATTGGACATTCGATCTCATTGAACGTTATCACATGGAGATCAAACGCGTCGCTGAACATTATCGACTCGACACCTACCCCAATCAGATTGAAGTGATCACCTCAGAGCAGATGATGGACGCCTATTCGAGTATTGGTATGCCCATCAATTACAACCACTGGTCGTTTGGTAAAAAGTTCATTCAAACCGAGCAAGGCTATAAACACGGTCAAATGGGGCTGGCGTACGAAATCGTGATCAACTCTGACCCATGTATCGCCTACTTGATGGAGGAAAATACCGTTACCATGCAAGCCCTAGTGATGGCGCACGCCTGCTACGGGCACAACTCCTTTTTTAAAGGCAACTATCTGTTCCAAACTTGGACTGATGCCAGTTCAATCATTGACTATTTGCTGTTTGCGAAAAACTACATTGCCGAGTGCGAACAAAAGTATGGCGTCAAAGAAGTCGAAGAGTTGCTCGACTCGTGCCACGCCTTGATGAATTTTGGCGTAGATCGTTACAAACGTCCGGAAAAGATCTCGATTGCCGAAGAAAAAATGCGCCAAGAGGAGCGTGAAGCGTATCTGCAATCTCAAGTCAATGACCTGTGGCGCACAGTACCCAAAAACAAGGTGGAGCAAGAGAAAAGCAAACTACTCTTCCCGTCGGAGCCACAAGAGAACATTCTCTATTTCATTGAAAAGCACGCCCCGCTGCTAGAGCCATGGCAACGTGAGATCGTGCGCATCGTGCGTAAAATTAGCCAATACTTCTACCCGCAAAAGCAAACCCAAGTGATGAACGAAGGCTGGGCAACCTTCTGGCACTACACCATTCTCAACCACATGTACGATGAAGGTTTGGTCAGCGAACGCTTTATCTTAGAGTTTCTTCATAGCCACACCAGTGTGGTGGCTCAGCCGCCCTATAACAGCCCCTATTTTAGTGGTATCAATCCCTACGCACTCGGCTTTGCGATGTTTAGGGATATACGTCGCATTTGTGAAGCGCCTACGGATGAGGACAAAGAGTGGTTCCCAGAGCTAGCGGGCAGCGATTGGCTAGAAGCGGTGCACTTTGCGATGCACAACTTTAAAGACGAAAGCTTCATCAGCCAATACCTATCGCCGAAAGTGATCCGCGACTTTAAGCTGTTCTCCATCACCGATGATGATAGGAAAAACTTTATTGAAGTCACCGCGATTCACAACGATATTGGCTACCGCGCCATTCGTGAAAAGCTCGCGGCGCAATACAACTTGAGCAACCTTGAGCCCAATATCCAAGTGTATAACGTTGACGTGCGTGGGGACCGCTCATTAACCCTGCAATACGTGCCTCATGACCGTATTCCACTCGATGAGAGCTACGAGGAAGTGCTCAAACATGTCTACCGTCTATGGGGATTCGATGTGGTACTCGAAGAGGTGAAGGAGACTGGGCGACGTGAGATTCTCGGCACCTGTCCTAAGCGCAACGACTACGACACGAAAATCTAAACGCTGTGCGCGGACATCCTGTTACGTATAAAAGCAACCTACCACGCATAAAGCAAAAGGCCCAGAAACCTGTCCGTTTCTGGGCCTTAATATTCTATGGTGTTAGTTGGATGCGCACTTAAGCACTAAAATGACGTCTGACGACATCAAGATCGTGTGGTGTATCCACTCCAGCGGCCGGCGCTTCTTTGGCAACATCGACATGGATTTTTTCTCCATACCAGAGCACACGAAGCTGCTCTAAGCACTCAATACGCTCTAGTGGCGTAGGCTGCCAATTGACATAGGTATTGATGAATCCCGCACGATAGGCATAAATACCGATATGACGCAGTAGAGGCTGTTTGGCATCGGCATTACCGCTAGCAAAGTGGTCACGATCCCAAGGAATCGTCGCCCGGCTAAAGTAAAGGGCAAAACCTTGCTGGTCTACCACCACTTTCACCGCATTGGGATTGAACACTTCCTCTTCATCACGGATCTCTACCGCCAACGTGGCCATTGGCGCGTTGCAACGGGCAAGGTTATCGGCCACTTGAGAAATGATCGATGGCGGTATCAAAGGCTCATCACCTTGAACATTGACGATAATGTGATCGTCAGCAATGCCCATCTGTTCAACCACTTCCGCTAAGCGCTCGGTGCCTGATTCGTGCTTGTCTGACGTCATGCACACATCACCACCAAAGGCTCGCACGGCTTGCTCAACTCGTTCATCATCGGTCGCAACGATCACTCGCTCGGCACCCGCTTGAATGGCTTGCTCGTAAACGCGTTGCACCATAGGCTTACCAGCGATATCGGCAATAGGCTTACCCGGTAAGCGGCTAGATTGATAGCGCGCAGGTATAACGACAGTAAAAGCCATTAGCGACCCTCATCCATGCTCATTTGGCGAGCTTCAGGTTCGAGCAGGACAGGAATGCCCTCTTTAATTGGGTAAGCAAGTCGATCCAATTTACAAATTAGCTCTTGTTTATCTTTGTCGAACGTCAGCTTTCCTTTGCACACTGGGCAAGCAACGATTTCAAGAAGACGATGGTCCATACTGCTCTTTCACCTCTTTAATTTTATTGATGATGTACGCGGCATCCTGTGGCTCAAATTTGGCAGACACGGGCAAATACCACCAGTTGTCCTGCGCAAATTGCGTACATTTTACGGCATCTTTTTCTGTCATGATCAAAGCGTCGCCTTTTGCAGCCAACGCGATTAATTCATCGGCGGAGAAATCTTTGTGATCGGCAAAGCCTTGGCTCATAGTCACCTGCGCACCGAGCTGGGCTAAGGTATTGAAAAATCGTGGTGGATGACCAATTCCAGCCATCGCGATTAAGCGCCCAAGTTCGCCGACTGCGCGACGCTCTCCGGTTGTTAGGTTGACGGCAAGGTCTGGCACCAATTGCATCGATGCTTCACCCGGGTGAGCATTGCCCCCGTTGGTAATGATGGCATCAACACTTTGCAATCGAGCGGTCGATTCGCGCAGCGGCCCTAACGGCAAAAGTTGTTCGTTACCAAAACGGCGAGCACCATCCACAACCACCAACTCTATGTCTCTTTGTAAGGCGTAATGCTGCAACCCATCGTCGGTAATGATGATATCCACGCCTTGTGGTAATAAGGCTTTTACTGCCTCAGACCGAACCGGTGACACAGCAACCGGCGCACCGGTGCGCTGATAAATAAGCTTAGGTTCATCACCACAATGCTGGGTTAGCGTTGAAGCGTCCACCATCAACGGATAAGACGGCGCTTTCGCGCCGTAGCCCCGTGACACCACACCCGGCGTGAAACCGAGCGCTTGTAAGGTCTCAACCAGCCAGATCACGACCGGCGTTTTGCCATTGCCACCGGCGGTGATATTACCCACCACCACTACAGGCACTGGCGCTCGATAGCTCTGTTTAACGCCAGACTCGAACTGCTGACGTCGGCGCTGACTGATAACCGCAAACAAACGACTTAGCGGCCATAGAAGCGGCCAGGCTAACCAACGAAGGGGGTGTTGACCAAACCAAATCTGCTCAATCACCGATTAAGCACCAAATTGAATACGGTGAAGCTGCGCATACGCACCGTCTTGGGACAACAGCTCAGCGTGTGAGCCACGCTCAACAATTTCACCCTCATCAACAACCAGGATTTCATCCGCATTTTCAATGGTCGACAGTCGGTGCGCAATCACCAACACCGTTTTGTTTTTCTGCAGTTCATCGAGTGCGGACTGGATTGCCTTCTCAGACTCAGTATCTAGCGCCGATGTGGCCTCATCCAAGATCAGTACAGGGGCATCACGCAGCAACGCTCGCGCAATCGCGATACGTTGACGTTGACCGCCTGACAAGCTAGTTCCGTTTTCACCAATCACAGTATCTAATCCGTCATCCATGCCTTCAATGAAATCCATCGCGTACGCCAGACGCGCGGCTTCTTCGATTTGCTCGCGGCTGTATTTGTCTTTCGCCGCATAAGCAATGTTGTTGGCAATGGTGTCATTGAACAAGTGCACATTTTGCGACACAAGGGCAAAGTGACTGCGCAGATTGCTTAGGCTGTAATCGCGGATGTCGTGCTCATCGAGCAAGATGGTGCCTGAATCAACGTCGTAAAAACGGGTAAAGAGATTGGCAATGGTACTTTTGCCTGAACCCGAGCGACCCACCAGCGCTACCGTCTTACCCTGCGGGATAGAAAAGCTCACTTGGCTGAGTGCCGGTTTCTCTTTGCCACCGTAGGTGAAGGTGACGTCTTTCACTTCAATATCACCGCGGACTTTATCCGTGCTGTATTGACCGGTATCTTTCTCAGTCTCAAGATCCATCAGGCCAAACAAGGTTTGGCTTGCCGCCATACCGCGCTGAAATTCTGAGGTGACGTTAGTGAGAGATTTCAGAGGGCGCATCAAGCCAAACATGGCAGAGAAGATGACCGTAAAGGTGCCCGGCGTCAGGTCAGCACGAATCGAATCGACGCTAGCCAAAAACAGCACCACCACCAATGCCATCGACGCGATCACTTGAATCACCGGATTGGCGATCGCTTGAGCAGCGACAAGCTTCATCGTCTGTTGGCGCATGCGATTACTCACTTCGTCAAAACGCTTGGTTTCCACATCCTGACCGCCATAACTCAATACGACTTTGTGGCCTTTCAGCATCTGCTCCGCCGAAGAGGTAACGTTGCCCATCGCATCTTGCATATTTTTTGAAATACGGCGAAAACGTTTGGAGACCACGCCAATCCCCCATGCCACCACGGGAGCGACGACAAACAAGACTAAAGATAACTGCCAACTGTTCCAAAACATTAGGACAAGTAAACCAATAATACTCGCGCCTTCACGCACGATACTGACTAACGCACGGCTGGTTGCACCTGCCACCTGCTCGGAGTCATAGGTAATACGAGACAGTAAACCACCGGTCGACTCTTTATCAAAAAACGACACCGGCATATGCATAAACTGAGCAAAGATACGGCGACGCATCAGCATCACCACATTGCCCGATACCCAACTCAAACAGTAGGTTGAGACGAATCCACTCAAGCCCCTGAGCACCATCATCCCCAAAATGATAAACGGTAGCGTGCGCAAAAAGTTGGAGTCTGCATCACCAAACCCTTCATCGAGCAAAGGCTTGAGCAAGGAGATCATGTAGGTGTCCGCAAAGGCATTAATGACAAGCGCAATGATCGCGACCAGGAGACCCGCTTTGTACAGGCGAATGTATGTCCACAATCGTTTAAACGTGGTCCAGGTGGTTTCATCTTGGTGTTGTGACATAGAAAGGCTTTATTTTTCTTACAATATTGCGGTCATTCTACTCCGTTACGCAGCATCTGCCTATACCATGCCCGGCCTTTGACCTCTCGAATCCCACGGACAAACCACTCGTTTGGATAAAATTTCACCGTCAACTGGCCAAAGGTACCGGTATCACGCCAATCAATACCACGAATTTGATAGCGCTCCACCACCAATGGGTGTGGCAGTGTCCAGCGCCCTCGATACGCTGACGACGCTAAAGCCAACCTCGGTGAAACGGCGTCGATAAACGCGGGCAAAGACGAGGTCCGGCTGCCATGATGGGGCACTATGAGGATGTCGGCCTTCAGATATTGCGGCTCTCGGAGCAATAGCCACTCAGCAATGGCATCAATGTCTCCGGTCAGTAATACCGACGCCTTTGGCGAGCTCACTCGAATAACACAAGAGTGCGGATTGAACGCTCGAGAGACTCGTGTTGGCGGCCATAAGACCTCAAGCGTCAAACGCTGCCACTGTAGGGTTTGACCTTGACGACAGGGCACATCGCCTACGCCATGTTGACTGCTGATGAGTGTCGGTTGCCACTCTGCCACTAATGGCTGCCAACCACCGGCATGATCCCAGTCCATATGGCTGAGAATAAGATAGTCAACACGGCGAATTCCCCGCTTGTAAAGCAATGGCGTGATGATCTGCTCCGCATAGCTCGAGTCTTGCCAAGCGCTGCCCGTGTCATAAACCAGCGCGGTCTCGCCTTGTCGAATCACAACGGCGAGACCATGCCCGACATCGAGTATCCACATCTCCCATAATGGCTTGGGAGCAAATTCTATCCGCCCCATCGCCGTCACAGCAAAAATCAGCAACAACACCCGCTTGCGTACCCAGACAGAAGCCAGCGCTAGCAGAGCGCTCACTCCGAACAGCATTGCCCAATCATCTTCGACCCACCACCACAAGTCCCAATGACCCAAAGCATTCGACACCCATTGCAACAACCTATTGATTAACGGCCACAACAACGAACAATCGAATAGCAACTGGGCCAGCAACGCGAGCAGAGTGAGAGGAATGATAATGAACGAAAACAGCGGCACACAGACCAGATTAGTGAGAAACGCGATACGACTGACGCCATCAAAAAACAGTATCGTCAGTGGTGTCATGAAAAGCAGAAAGAAAACCTGTAAGCGCAGCATACTGCCAAGCGCACCGGTTTGTGCGTAGCGGCTGGAAACAAACACGAAGATGATCGCCACCGCCAGAATCGACATCCAAAAGCTGAGAGACAAGGGCGCGAAAGGGTCAAAGAGTAACAAGATCGCAGTCACCAGACACCACTTGAGCCGCAGCGGCCAATAGCGCTTGACCAGCAGCAGTCCCACAGTCAACAAGCATGCCAGTAAGGCGCGCTGAGTGGGTAGCGTTAAACCTGCGAGCCAAGCGTAGCAAGTAGCGACAGTAAGCCCCAAAATGAGCGGCGCCACGTTTGCCCTAGGCCATAGCATGAATACCCCCCTCCCCAACCACCACCCTAATCCAAACGCGATGCCGATATGCAGACCAGAAATGGCAATCAGATGGCCAAGCCCGCTGCGCGCCAACTGAGCAGATTGCGCCGTACTTAAATGATGCCGAGCGCCAAAGGTCAACGCTTCAATCAAACCGCGCTGCGAGTATGGCGCTATGGCACGCTCCAGCAAAAGATAGTAATGCGCTCGAAGAGTGGGCAGGCTGCGCACGATAAAATGCGTCTTCGCAGGCGCTACCGCGGTGGCTAACCATCGGCGTGACAACGCCTGCTTTTCAGCATCAAACCCCACCTCATTAAGTAAGCCGACGACAGGCTCTAAGCGCACTTTAACGTCGATTTCATCGCCCGGCAGCAGAGCAATTGGCGATATAAACTGAACTTTCAGTGGCATCAAACTGCGCAATGTTTGGCCATTGATTGATCTAACTACAATTTCGCCTCTAAAGCCGTGACTTATTTGTTTAAAAAAGCTGTCAGCTTTCGCGTTTATGGTAATATCTGGCCCTGCACGGAAGAGCGTTTCTATTTGCTGGTGAATTAAGTGACCATGAAGCATCACTAACAACAGACCGGCATTGATTCCCCACCCGATTCGAAGCATACGAATCCAAATAGAGACCACGAGGAGGCCGACATTAAGGCCACTCCAAATCCAATCTGGCATAGCTGGCCAAATTGCGGCGCTCATGACGGTCGCCGAAAAAGAAGCAAGAGTCCAACAACTGATTAGATAGTGAGCCATAGTCCCCTATGCCAAGAAAATTCATCAAACGCTTTATGCCTGACCATGAGTTAATCAAGCGTCAAAAGGCACTAAAGGTTTTTGGCAACGTGTTGTACAACCCGAATTTGTGGTGTTTGAATCGCCGTTCAGCGGCAGGTGCTTTCGCCGTGGGGTTGTTTATGGCTTTTGTCCCACTGCCTAGTCAGATGATCATGTCTGCTGGGTTAGCGATTGCTTGCGGCGTTAACCTGCCACTCTCCGTTGCGCTTGTCTGGATCAGCAACCCAATCACCATGCCGGTGATGTTTTACTTCGCCTACAAAGTGGGCACTTGGGTAATGCATACCCCACCGCAGCGCTTTCACTTTGAACTCTCTTGGGAGTTCATCTTGCAACAGATGAGCACCATTGGCCCGCCATTCCTGCTCGGCTGCTTGATCTGCGGGATTGTCTCCGCCATGTTGGGCTATTTTGGCATCAAAGCGCTGTGGCGCTACTCAGTTGTCCGTAGTTGGCAAAAACGAAAGTTCAGAATACCGAGAATGCTGAAAAAATAGCAGATAGAGACCAACGCATACCCACCCTATTCACACATTCTGATGCAAGGCGTGTTGAATCAAGATGAAAAAAGGACCCGCGGGTCCTTTTTCTGTTCTCACTGTTCGCTTTGCAGGACAAACACAACACCATCGCTACTTCGCTCTGAGAACGCTCGCAGGGTGCAGTTTGACCGCCCGAGAAGCGGGATACCAAGTGGCGAGTAAGCTTAGGGTGATGGCCGTCAAAGAGACCAAAGCCACATCAAAGCCGTGAAGTTCAGAGGGAAGGAAATCGACAAAGTAAATGTCGCCAGAAAGAAATTGGTGCCCCGTTAGCGACTCCAGCCCCTGGATGAGAGAGGTCAAATTCCACGCCACGAGTACGCCAAAAATACTGCCAATCACACTGCCAAGCACGCCTGAGAAGACACCTTGCCAGACAAAAATCCGACGAACCAATCCATCGGTGGCTCCCATGGTGCGTAAAATCGCGATCTCGGCTGCGCGATCTTTAACGGCCATCATCAGGGTCGAGACGATATTAAAGCTCGCTACACCAATCACCAGTACCATCACCAAATACATAATGGTGCGCACCAATTGAATATCTCGGTACAAAAAGCCGTATTTTTGCTGCCAACTGCGCAAGTAAACATACACATCTAGCGTATTTCCCACTTCACGCACAATCGCCGTTGCGTCTAGGACATCGCTCACTTTGAGCGCTACCCCAGTCACGGCATTATCTAAACGGCCATATTCCTGCGCATCCTGAAGCGGAACTAAAATCAGACTGTGGTCAATTTGACCATTCAGTTGCAACATCCCTGCGATGGTCACTCGCACTCGACGTGGGGTCTGAACCTGTCGACTCGCACCACCCGTAGGAATCATCAGTGTAATGGCGTCACCCGTCTTTGCGCCGAGCGCATCCGCCACACCTTGCCCAATAATGGCTTGCTGTTGTCCAGGTTTAAACTCTGCCCAGACTTGCGGGTCAATAAATTCCGCCAAACTGGAAATCCGCGCTTCCGCTTCGGGGTCGATGCCTCGCACCTCAAGAGCTTTTAATGCACTGCCTTTTTCCGCCAACGCTGTCATTTTGACAAACGGCGCAGCTGCTTCCACTTTCGGATGTCGCTGAGCGCGCTCAATCACGTTTGGCCACTCGTTGAGTGGGCCGCGCACGCCTTCGAACTCGCCGTGAGAAATCACCGACAATACGCGATTTTTTAGCTCGCGTTCAAAACCATTCATTGCAGACAAACCAATGATGATCACCGCAACGCCAACAGCAATACCAATGGTCGAGGAGATGGAAATGAACGACACCATTTTGTTGCGCTGTTTTGCGCGACTGAATCGACCACCGATAAACAGTGACAAAGAAGACAACACTTACGACTCCTTAATATCGATCAGCAGACCATCTTGCATATGCAGCTGACGATCCATTTTTTCCGCCAGCTCACCATCGTGGGTCACGACTAAAAAAGCCGTTCCTGATTCACGATTGAGCTCGCGCATTAAATCGTAAATCGCCAGCGCCGTTTTATGGTCAAGGTTACCAGTCGGTTCATCCGCCAAGACCAGATCGGGGCTATTGACCAAGGCGCGCGCAATCGCCACCCGCTGGCGTTCTCCACCGGATAACTCCGATGGACGATGGTCGATGCGATGGGTCAAGCCCACTTTGTCCAGCAGCGCGGCCGCTTTCTGTTTGGCTTCTGACACGGGCATGCCGCCAATCAGCAGTGGCATAGCGACATTTTCTAATGCGCTGAAATCTGCCAATAGATGATGAAATTGGTAAACAAACCCTAAATGCTGGTTGCGTAATTTCGCTTGCTTGTTAGAGCTCAGCTCGGCGAGCGGCTGATCCAAAAATGTCACATGGCCTTCGCTAGCATCATCGAGCGCGCCCAAAATGTGCAGCAAAGTACTTTTCCCCGAGCCCGATGTGCCAATGATTGACACTAATTCGCCGCGCTCAATATCGAAGCTGACCCCTTTTAACACCTGCGTACTTAACTCGCCCTCTTGGTAAGTTTTACACACATGTTCACAACGTAAGAGATTACTCATATCTTAATGCCTCAGCAGGTTTGACCGAGGATGCTCGGTAAGAAGGATACAAGGTCGCCGCTAGGCTAAGCGCAATCGCAAGCAAAACCACTAAGAGAATTTGCGGCCAGGAGATAACGATCGGCAACTCGCCGCCGACCGCAAATAACGCGATACCCGCTGCATCAAGCAACGCATTTAAATTCGTCGCCAGCAGCACACCAAGGCCACCACCAATGAATGCGCCAATGATGCCGCTGCTTGCACCTTGCACCATGAAAACAGCCAAAATGTGATGATTTTGCATGCCTTGCGTTTTTAAGATGGCCACTTCCGACTGTTTTTCCATCACCACCATGATAAGGGCGGAAATAATGTTAAATGCTGCCACACCAACGATTAGGCCTAGCATCAGCCCCATCATGTTTTTTTCCATTCGTACCGCTTGGAACAGTTCCCCACGCTGATCACGCCAATCTTGCCACTGCCACAGCTCTGGTAGAGACTTTTGCCCAAGCTCACTGACGATAAATGGGTCGTCGAAATAGAGTCGCCAGCCTGACATCTCATCACTTTTCATGCGCAGCAGTTTGGCGGCATCGTCAATGTGCACCATCATCAGTTGGCCATCGATGTCTGACCCTGTGTTAAAGATCCCTGCCACCGTAAACAGACGCTGGCTAGGAATACGACCAAGCGGCGTAAACTGACTGGCGCCAGTGACCATCAGACGCACTCTGTCACCCACCGAGACATCCAACCCTCGCGCCAAGGTTTGGCCAATCAGGATGCGGTAAGCCCCGGTTTGCAGCTCCCCTGCCGAACCCGCGTACAGGTGCGTGGCAATCGAACGGTCAAGATTCGGGTCGATGCCTACCATCAAGCCAGCACTCAAACTTTCTGCGCTTTGAATCACCGCCTCACTCTGAACGATCGGCGTCGGCGTAGAAGACGGAGAAAGCGCACGAACAAACTCAGGCGGCGTATCCGAACGAACAGTATGACCATCACTATTCGAGACGATGGCTTGCGGCAGAACACCAAGGATGCGACTTTTAAGCTGCGACTCAAAACCGTTCATCACCGACAACACCGTCACCAGCGACATCACGCCAATAGTAATGCCCGCGGTTGACATATAAGAGACGAAGCGACTGAACCGGTCACCCGATCGTCCACGTAAATAACGAAGCCCGATAAAGGTCGAGACTGGATGAAACATAAAACCAACCATCAATGTTTGATGGCGTTTACTCTACCCATTAATCTGCGTGGGTTGTAGTGTTTAATTGCAAAATGGCGGTGAAAATGTGGAATAAACAAAGGCATACCTTGATAAACGCTCTGGTATGACGATAATCAGAAAAAACTCGCAAGGAAAACGCATGTCAGAACAAGAATATTTCACCGTCAATCACGCGCTCGCCATCAATGTCGAGGCTCTAGAGGCAGGTGCTGACTTTCCTTGCTTTGACCAGTTTGAGCGCGAGATTCCCGCCCCCTTTTTAGTGGCGAGTGAATTTAGCCATCTGGATTTACTCAACGATCACGCGCGCAGTGAGCTAAAAAACAGCGATTTCAAACATGTCATTGAACTGCTCGACACGCAGAACTCAAAGCTCAACCTACTGTTGACCTTTATGCTCTCTCAGCAAGATGATCAAGCCCTGCGTTTTCACACCAGCGCATTTGGTGCCAGCCAGTTGAGCTATCAAGCACAAACCGCGCTTGCGCTCAACAGCAAGTTACGCCTGAAACTCTTTTTAGATAGCCCAGCGGCGGCCATCTACTGCTACGGGCACGTCACTCAATGCGAGGCAGACAATAATGGCTACCTCATTACAGTCAAATACGACTTATTGCGTGATAGCGACCAAGATCTGCTGATTAAAGCCGCCTTGTTGCAGCAACAAAAGCTACTGCGCCAACGCTCCATCAATCGAGAAAAATAACGACTGCTATGCCACAACTATCTTTATTGAACTTAGCATCAGCACAAGGTGCTGGGGACAAGAAACGGATTGGTAACCTCAAGGGCGCCAGCTTACCACTTGCGATTGCTGAGTTGGCGAATCAACACTCAGGCCACACACTGTTAGCCGTGCCCGATCCACAAACGGCGCTGAGATTGCTACAAGAAATCGAGCAGTTTACTCGTGAGTCGGTCGCCCTCTTCCCCGATTGGGAAACTTTGCCTTACGACAGCTTCTCGCCCCATCAAGAAATCATCTCGGATCGCATAGCGCACCTGTACCAAATGCCAACGCTGAACGCGGGCATCACCATAGTGCCGGTGAACACCTTGCTGCAGCGCCAATCGCCGCGTGAGTTTTTGCTTGCCCACACCTTGATGGTCAAAACTGGAGACTTGTACTCACTCGACAAACTGCGCCTGCAACTGGAGAAGTCCGGCTATCGCCACGTTGAGCAAGTGTTTGGCCCCGGCGAATACGCGAGTCGTGGTTCGATTTTGGACCTCTTCCCTATGGGCTCAAGCGATCCTTACCGAATTGATTTCTTTGATGATGAAATCGACACTATCCGCACCTTCGATCCGGAGAACCAACGCTCGATTGAAGAGCGCAAAGAGATCCGCCTGCTACCAGCGCATGAGTTCCCCACTACCGAAGCCGCGATTGAAGATTTTCGCATCCGATGGCGTCAGCGCTTTGAAGCGCGCCGCGAGCCCGAGTCTGTCTACATGCAAGTCTCTAAAGGTACTTGGCCAGCGGGGATAGAGTATTGGCAGCCACTCTTTTTCGATCACACCGAAACCCTGTTTGACTACCTACCAGAGGGTAGCCAACTGTTGACGGTGGGCAATATAGAGCAAGCCATCGATACCTTCTTAACCGATGTCGACTACCGTTATGAACAGCGCAAAGTCGATCCTTTGCGTCCGTTATTGCCGCCACAAGAGTTGTGGCTGAAAAAAGACGAACTGTTTAGCCAATTTAAACCCCTTGCCCAAGTTGAGCTCTCTGTCGAGCCCATCACCGCCAAGCAAGGCCGAGCCAATGTAGACATTGAGCCTTTACCCGATCTCTTTGTGCAGCATCAGCACAAAGAACCTTTAGCCGCATTGAGGCATTTCGTCGAACACTATCGCGGTAAGATTGTCTTTTCGGTGGAGTCAGAAGGTCGCCGCGAGGCACTGCTTGAGTTATTGCAACGTATCAAGTTGCGCCCTGAACTTAAGCACAGTTTTTCCGACGCGCTAGAGAGTAAGGACAAACATACCTTAGTCATCGGCGCCTCTGAACATGGCTTTTTGTTTGGCGATGAGCAAGTCGCTCTCGTCTGTGAAAGCGACTTATTGGGCGATCGCGTCATACAGCGCCGCCGCAAAGATCGCAAAGTCACCAACAGCGATGCGGTCATTCGCAACCTAGCCGAATTGAAAGAGGGTCAACCTGTGGTACACATCGACCACGGGATCGGCCGCTACATCGGTCTGCAAACCCTTGAAGCAGGTGGGATGGTCACTGAATACGTGACGCTAGAGTACCAAAACGAAGCCAAACTTTACGTCCCCGTTGCCTCGCTTAACCTTATTAGCCGCTACTCTGGCGGTGCCGAGGACGGAGCGCCGCTGCATAAACTCGGTGGCGATGCTTGGAGCAAAGCACGGCGTAAAGCCGCAGAGAAAGTGCGTGATGTTGCCGCCGAATTGCTGGATGTTTATGCCAAGCGCGAGCTCAAACCCGGGCATAAGTTTGCCCTTGACCGTGAACAATACGCAACGTTTAAAGCGGGCTTCCCATTTGAGGAAACCGACGATCAAGCGATGGCGATTAACGCGGTACTGTCTGACATGTGCCAAGCCAAAGCGATGGATCGTTTGGTCTGTGGTGACGTTGGCTTTGGTAAAACCGAAGTCGCCATGCGTGCGGCGTTTGTTGCCACGGACAACGCCAAGCAAGTTGCGGTGCTCGTACCAACCACCCTACTGGCGCAGCAGCATTTTGAAAACTTCCGTGACCGCTTTGCCAACCTGCCGATTCGCGTTGAAGTGCTGTCGCGCTTTAAAACCGCCAAAGAGCAAAAGCAAGTGCTACAAGATGTCAAAGATGGCAAAGTAGACATTGTAGTCGGAACGCACAAATTGCTCTCAAATGATATTGTCTTCAACGATTTAGGCCTATTGATTGTCGATGAAGAGCACCGCTTTGGTGTGCGTCAAAAAGAGAAAATGAAAGCGATGCGCGCGGATGTCGACATCCTAACGCTGACCGCAACGCCTATCCCTCGCACCTTGAACATGGCGATGAGTGGCATGCGCGATCTGTCAATCATTGCCACGCCACCTGCTAGACGCTTAGCGATCAAAACCTTCGTCCGTCAAAATGACGATGCGACGATTCGAGAGGCCGTGCTGCGTGAAATCATGCGTGGTGGTCAGGTGTACTTCTTGCACAACCAAGTCGAGACCATCGATAAAGTGGCGGCGGATCTTGAAAAGCTCATCCCGGAAGCGCGTATTACTACTGCACACGGTCAAATGCGTGAGCGCGAGCTTGAGCGCATCATGAATGACTTCTACCATCAGCGCTTCAACGTTTTAGTCTGTACCACCATCATTGAAACTGGTATCGACGTCCCGACAGCCAACACCATCATCATGGACCGCGCGGACAACCTAGGTCTTGCGCAGTTGCACCAATTACGCGGCCGTGTCGGACGTTCGCATCATCAAGCGTACGCCTACTTGCTGACCCCTCACCCTAAAGCCATGACCAAGGACGCCGTCAAACGTCTTGAAGCCATCGCCTCGCTGGAAGATTTAGGAGCAGGCTTCACCCTTGCCACCCATGACTTAGAGATCCGCGGTGCAGGTGAATTGCTGGGTGATGAGCAAAGTGGCCAAATTCAATCGGTTGGCTTTACTCTCTACATGGAAATGCTCGAACAAGCGGTCGAGGCGCTCAAGGAGGGTAAAGAGCCTTCGTTGGATGATCTACTGCGCGAGCAAACCGAAGTGGAAATGCGTCTACCCGCCTTACTGCCGGATGATTACTTGCCTGACGTTAATACGCGCCTGTCGATGTACAAACAGATCGCCAGCGTCAGCAGTCAAGATGAGTTAGATGAGCTAAAAGTTGAGCTGATAGACCGTTTTGGTCCACTGCCCGATGCCACCAAAAACCTGCTTTCGGTAGCCGCGTTAAAAATTGAAGCGGCGCAACTTAAAGTGAAGAAGATCGAAGCGCATGAAAAAGGCGGTTTTATCGAGTTCTATCCGGATGCTGACATTAACCCCGTCTATCTGGTTAAACTACTGCAATCACAACCGCAAAAATTCGCAATGGATGGCCCAACCAAATTCAAGTTTACGCTACCATTAGTCGACAGACGCAAGCGAATTCAGTTTGTTAGTGATATGCTAGGCGAATTCAAGCAAAATCGACTGCCCTAAGCATTCGGCATCAGGGCTTGAATTAAGAAACAGCAATGCGCGCCGCTTGCGGACTATGAACAATTTTGAGGTACACGCTACCTCTTCAATGGAGTTGGAATGAAAAAGCTGATTACCCTGCTGCTTTTTTTCGTCGCGATGCCTTCTTGGGCCGAGCGTCAATTTGATATTGAAGTGATCATCTTTAAACGTGCCGTCAACCCAGAAATGACTGCGGAATCTTGGCCGAATAACCCGCCAGAGATCAGTCTTGAGCGCGCGGGCAAATTTTCTGATGCCAGTTTCAGAGCCAGTAAGCAGGTCACGTTACTGCCTTACTCACAGTATAAACTTGGTGAGCAAGTGCAAAAGCTGAAACGTCACGCGGGCTTTGATGTACTGATGCACACCGCTTGGCGTCAAGGCGACCAAGGCCGTTTCGGTGCGCCGGTGTTTCACATTCAAGCAGGAAAAGATTACTCCAATCAGTTTAATGTTGATGGCTCACCTGCGGGCAGTAATGCCACCTCCAGTGTCATTGATGGGGTAACCGAAGAGAGTATTCCAGCGCCGCTGTTTGAACTCGACGGTACATTTCAAGTGTATGTTGAGCATTACCTTTACGCCGATGTCGAGCTTGATTTAAAAGCGCCAAGCGTACGTGAAGTGGTTCTTGATGCACCGATCCAAACCAACGTTGCCACACAAGATGCCACACAAGAAGCCACACAAGAAGCCACACAAGAAGCCACACAAGATAGTATGCAAGATAATGCGGTGGTCCAAGCGGGCTTGATGGAAGACATCACACCAACCGTCGAAACCCAGGCTTTCTTGAAGTCTTACCGTTTCGACCAAAAGCGCCGCATGCGCAGTACCGAAACACACTACTTAGATCACCCTCTCATAGGCGTGATTATCCAAGTTCGCCGCGTCGCGCAGTAATACTGTCAGTCCTCCTCGTGAGGGCTGTTGTTTATGTCACCCGATTACCAAATCATCACCCCGAACCTGCGACTTGGCTTGATTGACGCTGAGCATGCTGAGATTTTTCAGCATCTGGTTGCGCACTCTGCAAGCCTGCACCAATGGATTGACTGGTGCCACCCCGAGTTCTCCCTTGAGGACGCTGAAGCCTTCTTGTTGCAAACCCGACTCAACTGGGTGAAATCTCAAGCCTACGGTTTTGGCGTGTTCCAACGCGCAACCGGCGCTTTGGTGGGCATGGTCGCCATCAATGAGCTCTACCACACTTTCAACATGGCGAGTATCGGTTATTGGATAGCCGATGAGTTCCAAGGCAAGGGCATCGGCCAAGAAGCGCTCAATGCGCTTGTGGAGTTCTGCTTCGCCCAACTCAAACTGACCCGTGTCGAAATCGTCTGCGACCCAGACAACCTCCCCAGTCAACACCTCGCCATTAAGTGCGGCGCAACACTGGAAGCTCGGGCGAAAAATCGCTTTGTCTTCCAAGGCCAGCCTAAAGAGGGGGTGGTGTTTTCAATGATTCCAGGTTGAGTTTAACCTCATCATAAAAGCAGTTAATTACTGATTAGCCAATAACTTACGCCAAATTCGTGTCAGGCGTCAGACTCTTTGTCCTAGGTTGAGCCATAAACTGTGGCATGATTACTCCCTTTATCTATGAAAGGAAATCTAAGAATGGAATCGATATTTTCGTTTAAATCTATGCTCACTCCAAAGCTAGTCACCGGACTTTACTGGTTGCTGCTTCTCATTGCGATTATCTCTGGCATTGGAACCATGTTTAGTGGATACGGCGGTGTGACCTTTCAAACCTTTATGCTGGGATTGCTAACGATGGTTGGTGGGGCGATTGGCGCTCGCATTTGGTGTGAATTGATGATTGTTATCTTCAAGATCAACGAAAATTTGCAGGCACTAAAAGAGGCAAAAGACGAATCAAACGTCTAACACTGATTCGTTGAGTTCAAAACCGTATAAGAGAAGAGCGCCAATCGGCGCTCTTCTTGTTTTGATCAATGAAGCTTAAGGTTGGGTCTCAACACGCGGTTGATGCGGCCCATGAGGATGATGAGCGCGGTTTTGAACATCCCGTGTAGTGCCATTTGGTGTAGGCGGTAGAGCGAAATGTAAACTACGCGAGCGATACGGCCTTCCACCATCATTGAGCCTTTGGTTAGGTTGCCCATTAGGCTAC
Source organism: Vibrio sp. R10-SG3-ISO3 (assembly GCF_059834225.1). Lineage (NCBI taxonomy): Bacteria > Pseudomonadati > Pseudomonadota > Gammaproteobacteria > Vibrionales > Vibrionaceae > Vibrio > Vibrio sp. R10-SG3-ISO3. The sequence goes on from NZ_JCBDHE010000027.1 coordinate 29,778, forward strand.
CAACGGTCGAGAAGCGGCTGAGAGAGACCAGTGAACCTTTGTCTTTGTAGACATAAGGCTTGAGCTCTCGGCCGTTCATCTTCGCCACAATATTGGAAAACGCACAGCTTGCCATTTGGTGTGCAGCCTGGGCACGAGGTGGCACAAACGAGCCGTCTTCTTGCGTGCATTGCGCGAGATCGCCAATCACGAAAATGTCATCGTCACGCGTCGTTTGCAAGGTGCTTTTCACCACCAATTGGTTGATGCGGTTAGTCTCTAAGCCTGCAATGTCTTTAATGAAATCTGGCGCTTTGATACCCGCAGCCCAAACCATGATTTGCGCTGGGATTTTGTCGCCCTCTTTGGTCACTAGGCCATCTTTTTCCGCTTTGGTCACCATAGTCGCGGTGCGCACGTTGACGCCAAGCTTAGTCAACTCTTGATGGGCAGCACTTGAAATGCGTGGCGGCAGAGCCGGAAGAATACGCTCACCCGCTTCAACAAGGTTGACGTTGAGCTTGCTTGAGTCCAAGTCACCAAAACCATAAGTGCGCAACTCTTTCACTGCATTGTGCAGCTCAGCAGAAAGTTCAACACCGGTTGCACCTGCACCTACGATCGCGATATCCACGGTGCCTTGACCATTTTTCGCGTGCAGCTTTAAGAATTCATTGTTCATTTCGGTGCGGAAACGGTGCGCTTGCTCTGGGCTATCGAGGAAGATGCAGTTGTCACGCACGCCCGGCGTGTTAAAGTCATTGGAGGTAGAACCAATGGCCATCACCAGAAGATCGTACTCAAGCTCACGCGTTGGCATCAGCAGTTCGCCATGCTCATCTTTCAGCTCGTGCAGTGTGATCACTTTACGCTCGCGGTCAATGTCTTTGAGCGCACCCATTTGGAAATCAAAGTGGTGATTTTTGGCGTGCGCACGGTAGCTTAGCGCGTCCACACCTTCATCCAGTGAACCTGTCGCAACTTCATGCAGCAAGGGTTTCCACAAGTGGCTTGCCTTACGGTCAACCAAGGTGACTTGCGCACGGCCTTTACGGCCCAATGTACGACCCAGTTTGGTAGCAAGCTCCAGGCCGCCTGCACCACCGCCTACAACGATAATTCGTGTCACAATAACGTTCCTCTAAATATAAATAATCATGATTCGAGCCGATTACTCAGCTCGAGAAAATTCTCTCTTGCCATGCGGTTACTCACCCTAACCGGTGCGTGATTCGCACTCTGGCATGACGTTTTCGGATATGAGGCTTGTTATTGGCGTTCAATAGCGGGCATTTTTGCCGCTCAACTCGTTTTTTGGGGCAAGTTTTTTACTTGCTCTCAATTTTTTTTGATATTTATCAAAAAATTTATAGTGAAGTCATTATATAGGGCAAAATGCGCCACGCAACAGGAGAATGTGATTATCTCACTTAACTTTGTAGGGATTAATGACAAGTGGTGACAAAAAGAGCGACAGGCATAAACCCTGTCGCTCTTGATGGTTAAGTGCTCGCGATGATTAGCGTTGTTTGAACGCTTTCATCGTCTGAAGGTGTTGAGAGATCTTTTTGAATTTGTGGCTCTGGGTGTCGTCCCAAATGATTTCGTAATACGGCGCTAACGCCTCGGCGGTTTGACTGTTGTCGTGAATTTCATCCTCTTTAGAGAGGATCACCAAACACTGGCCCGCATTTTTACTGCGAAACTCTGGCACACATTTGGTCGCAATGTCTTCATACTCTTCAGGGCGGTCGATCCGGCCCTGCATGGTGCGCTCAGGATGAAGATTAGGATTAAACATCACCTGCTTGATGCCACACAAAAATCCAATACGCTCTGACCAATAGGCACCAAGACCCACACCGCAGATCAGTGGAGAGGTATCCTCCGACTGTTCAATCACTTTGTGCACTTCTTTGAGTAGATGCTGCATATCGTGTTTCGGGTGCAATGTGCTGTAGTTAATGAAACGAACATCGTCATCAATAAACTGCAACTGTAAGACTTTTTCGTGGTTACCTGGGCTTGTGGAGTCAAAGCCATGCAAATAAATAATCATTCTAATTCCCTCGAACCTAATACTTCCAACTCTACCACGACCAAATCTACCAGAAATAGTAGGGTTAAATTTTACTTTATCGTTGCAAAACCACTAAACAGTGATCTTAGCTACAAAATAAGCCTTCAAGCCGGGTCGCCTCGGTCAAATATTGCTCTTCCCCCCACAACTGGTAAGCGAGAAGATACCAAAGCATGGCCATCATTTTTGCTCTGGGCTGCCAAGCCATGACGCCTTCGACCCAATCATCAATACCTTCTACCCCTCGTTTTTGACAGTAACGAAAAACCGCGTCTTGAGGGTCGTGCTGACACACGTCGATACTGAGTGTCAGATCCAGCCTAGGATCAGCGATGCATGCGTATTCCCAATCGATCACCGTGATGCCTTGCGTGGTGCGTACCATGTTGTACCCAGCCAAATCAAAATGACACAGTACATGGCCGACATCCGCCAAACTGGGCGCACGGCGACACGTTTCGTACACACCACGAATCGAGTCCGATTTGAGCGTGTCGTCAATCAATATCCAGTAATGATCAACCCGGGCCGTATAGTTAAACGGCGCGACGGGAATACGTTGTGTGTTGGCTTGATGAACGCTCACCATGGTATCGAGCAGATCATCAAACGACAGGCCGTCTCTCAGCGGAATACCCTCGATCCAATCCACCAATAGCCCTTGTTCGCAAATGTAATGCGGCTTAGGTGCGATGGGATTGTGTTCGAGTGCAGAGAGGA
>NZ_JCBDHE010000028.1:0-2329 GCF_059834225.1 Vibrio sp. R10-SG3-ISO3
ATGACAAAATCGACATCACTTTTGCCAAGGTTCCTCACGGGCTTAGGCAGTGCACCACACCCAGATAAGAGCAGGGTGCTCAGCACAAGCCCAACAAGCCATCGATATGGCTGAGAGGTGGGAAACGTCATCCTGAATTCCTTGATTCTTCGTCTCGCAGTGAGTGAGGCATCAATACGAGATCATCCATCAATCCACTCTATCGTTCACTTTACTCTCCAGCAATTAATTCAGTAAAACGAATGACTTGTTTGGTAGCTGGCTCTAATTTATCCGCCCTTACCGCCAAAGGGTTTGAGCGCTTTTCAAGCAAAAGTTGGCGCTTATGTGTGGTTTTTATCCAAACAGAAAAAAAAATCAGATTTTTTCTTCCAAGGACTTGCATCACAAAAAAATGCTCTTATAATTCGCAGCCCTGAACAGCGTAAACGTTGTTGAAAAGCGACACTAGCTCAGTTGGTAGAGCGCAACCTTGCCAAGGTTGAGGTCACGAGTTCGAACCTCGTGTGTCGCTCCAGTTTGATAGCTTTCATCGTGCTTAACGGTGACAAAATGCGACACTAGCTCAGTTGGTAGAGCGCAACCTTGCCAAGGTTGAGGTCACGAGTTCGAACCTCGTGTGTCGCTCCATTTTGATAGCCTTCATCGTGCTTAACGGTGATACAATACGGACGCGGGGTGGAGCAGCTTGGTAGCTCGTCGGGCTCATAACCCGAAGGTCGTCGGTTCAAATCCGGCCCCCGCAACCAATTTTAAAGGCGTTATGATTCGCTAGCTCGTCGGGCTCAGCTATTCATAAAACCTAGCGAAGGTCATCGGTTCAAATCCGGCCCCCGCAACCAAATTTCATCAATAGCAAACGCTGTTGATATGCGACACTAGCTCAGTTGGTAGAGCGCAACCTTGCCAAGGTTGAGGTCACGAGTTCGAACCTCGTGTGTCGCTCCACTTTCTTTTAAGTGGACGGGATAGTCTTCATCGTGCTCAACGGTGACAAAATGCGACACTAGCTCAGTTGGTAGAGCGCAACCTTGCCAAGGTTGAGGTCACGAGTTCGAACCTCGTGTGTCGCTCCACTTTCTTTTAAGTGGATAGGATAGCCTTCATCGTGCTCAACGGTGACAAAATGCGACACTAGCTCAGTTGGTAGAGCGCAACCTTGCCAAGGTTGAGGTCACGAGTTCGAACCTCGTGTGTCGCTCCATTTTGATAGCCTTCATCGTGCTTAACGGTGACACAATACGGACGCGGGGTGGAGCAGCTTGGTAGCTCGTCGGGCTCATAACCCGAAGGTCGTCGGTTCAAATCCGGCCCCCGCAACCAATTTTAAAGGTGTTGTGATTCGCTAGCTCGTCGGGCTCAGCTATTCATAAAACCTAGCGAAGGTCATCGGTTCAAATCCGGCCCCGCAACCAAATTCAATCAATAGCAAGCGCTGTTGATATGAGACACTAGCTCAGTTGGTAGAGTGCAACCTTGTCAAGGTTGAGGTCACGCCTTTCTGTTTATGAATAGGGAACCTCGTGTGTCGCTCCACTTTCTTTTATGTGGACAGAATAGCCTTCATCGTGCTTAACGGTGACACAATACGGACGCGGGGTGGAGCAGCTTGGTAGCTCGTCGGGCTCATAACCCGAAGGTCGTCGGTTCAAATCCGGCCCCCGCAACCAATTTTAAGGTGCTATGATTCGTTAGCTCGTCGGGCTCAGCCATTCATAAAACCCAGCGAAGGTCATCGGTTCAAATCTGGCCCCCGCAACCCAATGAAGCGTGTTGTGGTTCGCTATACCTGCTCTTTCTAATGCTGAGAAGCATCATCCCCCAAATTAGAACCTCTAAGCGTCATTTGTGACGTTTTTTTGTTTGTCTCCAAGATGACACAGCAATGGCGATGGGCCTTGCGCGTGTTTTCAACTCAACGCCCCAGATCTAACTAACAGAGTTATCCACATTTTTCATTCTGTGGATAAGTTCGTGGGTAACCTGAATTTAGTCTTTGTATAAGCGCTATGCAGGAGGATCTTTCTTGGTGTTTTATCAGGTTATGGGTGTTTGGTTTTTTTGTTAAGTTGTTGATTTTTATCTATTTAAAGTAAATTTCAATAGGCAGGGTAAACCGGTTTTTTGATCATTAAGTGCTTGTTTTTTGATCTTAATCATTGGTGGCCAGTGTGATTAACTTTTTCAACTTTCAGTAAATTTGCCGCACATCTCATTTTTTTCCACATTGCCGTTTTTAGAACAACCTCAAACTCTGCGTTGATGAATTCGGCAAGCATTATGCATCTCTAGGTGCTGGAACTACCTGTGGGAAAGTTGCACTTAACCT
>NZ_JCBDHE010000029.1:0-2473 GCF_059834225.1 Vibrio sp. R10-SG3-ISO3
TTCCTTCAGATCTCTACGCATTTCACCGCTACACCTGAAATTCTACCCCCCTCTACAGTACTCTAGTCTGCCAGTTTCAAATGCAATTCCGAGGTTGAGCCCCGGGCTTTCACATCTGACTTAACAAACCACCTGCATGCGCTTTACGCCCAGTAATTCCGATTAACGCTCGCACCCTCCGTATTACCGCGGCTGCTGGCACGGAGTTAGCCGGTGCTTCTTCTGCAGCTAACGTCAAACAAGCACGCTATTAACGTACCTGCCTTCCTCACTGCTGAAAGTACTTTACAACCCGAAGGCCTTCTTCATACACGCGGCATGGCTGCATCAGGCTTGCGCCCATTGTGCAATATTCCCCACTGCTGCCTCCCGTAGGAGTCTGGACCGTGTCTCAGTTCCAGTGTGGCTGATCATCCTCTCAGACCAGCTAGGGATCGTCGCCTTGGTGAGCCCTTACCTCACCAACTAGCTAATCCCACCTGGGCATATCCTGACGCGAGAGGCCCGAAGGTCCCCCTCTTTGAGCCGAAGCTATTATGCGGTATTAGCCATCGTTTCCAATGGTTATCCCCCACATCAGGGCAATTTCCCAGGCATTACTCACCCGTCCGCCGCTCGACGCCGTTAACGTTCCCCGAAGGTTCAGTTAACTCGTTTCCGCTCGACTTGCATGTGTTAGGCCTGCCGCCAGCGTTCAATCTGAGCCATGATCAAACTCTTCAATTTAAGATTTTGTTCGGCTCAATGAATACTGATAAGTTCCTAGTGACTAGAAGCTAGTTCCTAGGAAACTTGAATTGACTGTGCTCGAATGCCCATCCTTTAAAAAGGAAAGCCATTCAAATGGTCACTCAGTTCATTGAAACCTAATTTGATACCAAGGTATCTAATTGGATTATCATCAACGAGTGCCCACACAGATTGATAGGTTTATATTGTTAAAGAGCGTCTAGTGCGATGTCGCTTTTGCGTCTCGCTGCTAGGGGTGCGTATCTTACGCTTCCCGTTTTCAGAGTCAAGCTTTTTTATTCGCTGAATTTTTCTGAATCCGATTTGGTTTGTGACTTTCGTCTCACTCCGTGTCGGTGAGGCGGCATTATAGGGAGGTCTGAAAGGAAGACAAGCACTATTTTCAATTTATTTTCTGTTTGCTCAAATTTAAATCAAACCGATGAAAATAGAATAAAATTTCAACATTTGAGACACGTCACATCAATAGGTTGGAAAAACAACAACCTTATACGTAATATGCCTGTATCTATTTTGTTAATAATAGATTTTCTTATTCTCAACCAAAAGTTGTATTCCAATATGAGTTCAAATAAATCAACCATTCTGATGGTAGCCTTGGCGGTATTGGGTGGCATGCTCTTTCTCTTTATTGAATCACAAGGAAAAGAGCTATCTTCTGCGTTGACTTTTGTTATCGGTGTTTTTGCTTGCGCTTTTGTTTTTAAATTTTCGAATACCGATTCAGAGCCAGAACCAGTCAGCGATCCATCCACCAAGACCTTATATGTTGGTAACCTTCCATACAAAGCAAACGAATCTCACGTCAAAGAGTTGTTTGCTCAACATGGTGAGGTATTTGCCGTTCGATTAATGAAGGATAAAAGGACAGGAAAGCGTCGTGGCTTCGGTTTTGTGGTAATGGCCACCAACGACGCGCAAACCGCAATCGATGCGCTGAATGATAAAGACTATCTTCAGCGTACCTTAAAGGTGAGGATTGCTAACGATCCAAAATCTCAATCGGAGAACTCTGAACAGGAGTAAACCCTAAGTTCTGCAGTTTTCTGTTCAGCGCTTCTTCCTGCCAAGGGGGAGCGCTGGAGTAAATCTCCCGCTTGCCCTTCTCACTCGCTGCTAATTCATGACCCAGCAGCTGTTTTACGCGTCTCGCAATAGCTTGACCGGAGTCCACTAGGATTACGCCATCACCGAGCACCTGTTGGATCTCATCTTTGATGAGCGGAAAGTGGGTACAGCCTAGTACGGCAACATCAATGTGACCTTTGATCGGCAGCAGCACTTCCTCTAACTCTTCCAGTACTACTGCTTGCCCACGTAGCTTCTCTTCAGCCATATCCACCAGCCTTGTCGAGCCTAGCATTTCGACGGGTTTACTCTGGGAGAAGTTGCGAATGAGGTCATGGGTATATTCTCGCGTCACCGTCGCTGGCGTCGCAATCAACCCGACGGCTTTATTGGCCATGTTTGACGCCGGCTTAATCGCCGGCACAACACCAACAATGGGAATAGCATGCAGGGCACGAAGTGTGGGGAGCACAATGGTGCTCGCCGTATTACATGCAATCACCACTAGATCGATGTGAAACCGACCGACGCATTGAGACACGATTTGCTTTACGCGATCGATCAACACCCTGTGTTCTAGCTCACCGTAAGGGTACGCTTCGTTATCAAAAACGTAGTAGTAGTTGAGTTGGGGTAGGATCGCCTCGATTTCTTG